>JAVXKN010000001.1:0-42366 GCA_036647315.1 Oscillospiraceae bacterium
AGGAGAATTTTCACGTTGGGGATGTTGATACTCTTGTTGTTGGACAAAGTGCCGGCGGATGCCACCGAGCAGATGATGTCCTTGCCCTTAATCTCCATCACATGGAGTTCTACCAGGCCGTCGTCAATGAGCACCCGCGCGCCCACGTCCAGTTCCTTGTGAAGATTGACATAGGTGACAGAGACGCGATTCTGGTCGCCTACCACGTCGCTGGTGGTGAGGGTGAAAATATCCCCAATTTTCACCTCAATAGAGCCAGTCTCAAAGGACTTGATGCGGATTTCAGGGCCCTTGGTGTCCAAAATGGTGGCGATGGGTCGGCCCAACTCGTCACGGACGCGCTTGAGTTTTTCCAAGGTGGCAAGGTGGGATTCATGGGTGCCGTGGGAGAAGTTAAAGCGGGCCGCGTTCATGCCGGCAAGAATCAGCTTGCGGAGCATTGCCTCGCTATCCACAGCGGGGCCAACCGTACAGACCAGTTTTGTTTTTCTCATTGACGTACCTCCTAGTGCATTTATAAAATCGTATCCGAAATTTAGCAAGTTTATCATACACCCACTAGGGGGGACTGTCAATTTTCTTTCCCACAAAAAAACGGGCCATCTGGCCCGTTTTTTTAGGTTTCTTGCGGTTTCGGCTCCAACTTGGAGACCAAAGCCCATTCAATTCGCCGGTCAATGAGACTTTCCACCTTGATGTGGAGCCCGCAGGCGTCCACTTCAACGTGGCTGTCCTCTGCGGGAATGACGGAGAGCTGCGCCAGCACCAGACCCCCCAGAGTGTCGTATTCCTCGGCCTCGTCCAGGTCGATTTCCAAAGCTTCTGCCAAATCTTCCAGCTCGGTGCCACCGGCCACCCGCCAGAGATTTTCCTCCAAGGGGATAATCTCCGCCTCGTCGGCGTGGTCGAATTCGTCGTAAATATCGCCCACGATTTCCTCTAACAAATCCTCCATGGTGACAAGGCCGGAAGTGCCGCCGTATTCATCCACGATGATGGCGATGTGTATTTTTTTCGTCTGCATATCCCGGAGCAGTAGGTCAGTGCGCACCGATTCCGGGACAAAATAGGCAGGGCGCAAAATGTCGCAAAGGGGCTTGGGATGCTCGTGCCGCTCATTTAAGAGGTAGTCACGGGTGGAGAGGGTGCCGATGATGTCGTCCGCGTCCTCGTCGTAGACAGGGAATCGGGACAGGCCGGACTCCTCAATGGTGCCGATAATCTCCTCTGTGGTGGCGGCGGCACGAATGAGCACCATGTCGGTGCGGTGAACCATAATGTCCTCCGCCGTGGTGTTGTTAAACTCGAAAATGTTCTCAATCATTTCCTTTTCGCCGGACTCGATAGCACCCTTCTCCTCGCCAATGTCCACCATGGCGCGGATTTCGTCCTCGGAGACAGCGGATTTGTTTCGGCGATGGATGAGAAAGTACCAGGCAAGCCCCCCGGCGATGGCTAAAATGTCAACAGCTAAAAGTATGAAAAACGCAATTAAAAATGGGTCCACGGAAGTGGTTCCCTCCTTATTTATAGGGTGCAACGCACCGATATAAATTGATAATAGCATATATTTGGAAAAAAATCAAAACCAAAATGAAAAAGTTGTGTTATAATGTGTAAAACGACACAAAATGGGGGTCGAGACCATGAAGGAAACCCTGAACTGGCAGCTGTCAAAGGCCATTACCTTTCTCAAATGGGCGGTGTTTTCCGTCCTCATCGGTTTTGTGGTGGGCCTTACGGGCGTGGCCTTTCACTACGCTATTTTCTACGCGGGGGGCACGCTGAAAACCTATCCGGCTCTCCTGTACCTGCTGCCGGTGGCGGGGCTTCTCATTGTATTCTTGTACCGGGTCTGCGGAGTACCCCAAGACCGGGGCACCAATCTGGTGCTGGACGCGGTGCGGGATAACAAAGCTCTCCCCCTGCGGACGGCACCGCTGATTTTTATTTCCTCCGCGCTGACCCACCTCTTCGGCGGCTCCGCCGGCCGTGAGGGCGCGGCCCTCCAGCTGGGCGGCTCCATCTCCGCCGCCATCGGACACTGGATGCATCTGGACGAAAAGGACAGCCGCATCATCACCATGTGCGGCATGGCAGCGGCGTTCTCCGCGCTGTTTGGCACCCCCCTCGCCGCCGCCATCTTCGCCATGGAGGTGGTGAGCGTAGGGGTGATGTACTATGCCGCCATCGTCCCCTGTATGGCGTCCGCGCTGCTGGCCCATCAGGTGGCAATCTGGTGCAAGGTGCCTCAGGAGGGCTATGTGCTCCGTGGCGCGCCGGAATTCGGCCTGCTCCCCATGGTGCAGGTGGCGATTTTGGGTGTCCTCTGCGCCCTGCTGGCCATTGTGTTTTGCAAGCTGCTCCACGAGGTACCCAAGCTGGGGGGACGCTATCTGAAAAATCCCTACCTCCGTGTGGCGGTGGGCGGCATCGTGGTGGTGCTCCTCACGCTGCTGGTAGGTACCCGCGACTACAATGGTGCCGGTTCGGCAATTATAGTACAGGCGGTGGCAGGCCAGGCGGTACCCTACGCCTTCCTCTTAAAGATGCTCTTTACGGCGGTGACATTGGGTGTAGGCTATAAGGGGGGCGAAATTGTACCGGTTCTGTTTGTGGGTTCCACCTTCGGCTGCACGGCAGCACCGCTTTTGGGTCTTTCCCCCTCTTTTGGGGCGGGGCTGGGCATGATGGCCCTCTTCTGCGGCATGACAAACTGCCCCATGACCACCATTCTCTTGGCCTTCGAGCTGTTTGGCGGGGAAAGCCTGCCGCTGATGGGCCTGTGCATTGCGGTTTCTTATATGCTCTCTGGGTACACAGGGCTTTATAGTGCCCAAAAGATTCTCTATTCCAAATTCAAGCCGGAATTTATTAATAAAAATGCAGATTGAGGTGCAATATGACATTGTTTGATATTATGGGCCCCATTATGGTGGGCCCCTCCTCCTCTCACACCGCCGGTGCGGTGCGCATTGGGCAGATTACCCGCAAAATTTTAGGCGCGCAGCCGGAAAAAGCACAAATTCTCCTCCACGGCTCCTTTGCGGACACCGGTTCGGGCCACGGCACCGACAAGGCACTGGTGGCGGGACTGCTGGGCCTTTCGATGGACAACCCCGCCATACTGGATGCCTTTGGTCTGGCAGACCAGGCGGGAATGGCCGTGACAGTGGGAACAGTGGTGCTCCGTGGTGCCCACCCCAATACCGTTTTACTCACCGTTTCGGCGGGGGAGCGGACGGTGGAGGTGAACGCCTCCTCCTTAGGGGGCGGGCGGGTTCGCATCAACGCCATCGACGGGCTGGAAGCCGCCTTTACCGGCGACTGTCCCACCCTGATTATCCGCAACGAGGATAGGCCCGGTCAGGTGGCAGAGGCGGCGGGGCTCCTGTCCGAACATGGTGTGAACATTGCCACCATGCAGATTTACCGTGACCGGCGCGGCGGGCTTGCCATTATGGTGATTGAGAGTGATCAGCCCATTTCGGAGGACGTCATCACACGGCTTCGGGCTACCGAGGGAATCGTGTGGGTAGTCTATCTTAATATGGAGGAGGGTTAATATGGCGTTTCATTCTGTACAGGGACTGCTGGAAGGGGCAAAAGACAAACCCCTGTGGCAGATTATTTTAGAGGACGACTGCTGTGACCGTGGCGCGAAGGAGGAGGACTCTATGGCGCACATGACGGCACTCTGGACTGCCATGGGGGAGACCGACAGAAGCTACGACCCCGCAAAGCGCGCTACCGGCGGCATGGTAGGTGGCGGCGCACACAGAATGGCGGAGCTTCAAAGGCCCCTCTGTGGCGATTTTATGAGGGAGGTAATGGCTGCCGCTCTTCGCACCGGTGAGTGTAACGCCTGCATGGGGAGAATTGTAGCGGCACCGACTGCGGGTGCCAGCGGCGTTCTTCCGGCGGTGCTGTTGTCGCTTCAACGGAAAGAAGGCTTTTCCGACCAAGAGATGGTTCACGCCCTCTTTGTGGCGGCGGCTTTTGGACAGGTTATCGCCTTTCGGGCCTCCATTTCCGGTGCCGAAGGGGGCTGTCAGGCGGAAGTTGGCTCCGCCTCCGGCATGGCTGCTGCCGCACTGGTTTTCCTGCGGGGCGGCACCGGGGAGCAGATGGCTGCCGCCTGCGCCACGGCACTGCAAAATCTGATGGGTCTGGTCTGTGACCCTGTGGCGGGCCTCGTGGAGGTGCCCTGTGTGGGGCGCAACGTGATTGGCGCGTTAAACGCCCTCTCCGCCGCCGATTTGGCGTTATGTGATGCCGCCAGCCCCATCCCCTGCGACGAGGTCATTGACGCCATGCGTGCGGTGGGGGAGGCACTGCCCACCTCACTGCGTGAAACGGGGAAGGGCGGCGTTGCCGCCACACCCACTGGCAAGCGGATTACCGAGGAGTTTTTCCGATAAGGGGAAAATGTTTACAAAATGTCCCCACATTCCATGGGCGATTTATGGTACAATGTTCCTATCAACTAAGGAGGTGCTTCTGTGAGACTGACATTTTTTGGCGCGGCCAGAGCGGTGACAGGGAGCTGTCATTGCGTGGAGTGTAACGGCAAGAAAATCCTCATTGACTGCGGCTTGCAGCAGGGGAGAGACGAGCGGGATAACAGCCAGTTGCCCTTTCATCCCGGCTTAATCGACGCGGTGGTAGTGACCCACGCCCACATCGACCACTCCGGGCGACTGCCCATGCTGGTGAAAATGGGCTTTGACGGCCCCATTTATTGCACACGTCTCACCGGCAAACTCTTAGGCATTATGCTCAAGGACTCCGCCCACATTCAGGAGAGCGATGCCCAGTGGCAAAACCAAAAGGGTGCCCGTGCGGGCCGGCCCATGGTGGAGCCTATCTACACCATGGCAGATGCAGAGGCGACGCTGGAACTGATTAAAACCTGCGAATACGGCGAGGATGTGCAGCTAGACCCCAACATCCGCCTGAACTTTGTGGATGCGGGGCACCTCTTAGGCTCCGCCTGCGCCCAATTTTGGCTGACAGAAAACGGCGAGACGAAAAAAATCGTCTTCTCCGGCGACTTAGGAAACGTTGACCAGCCCATCATTCGGAACCCCCAGTTTATCAAAGAGGCGGACTACGTTGTCACCGAGAGCACCTACGGCGACCGTAACCACGAGGTGCCTGACGACTATACCGCCGCCCTTGCCCAAATTATCGACGAGACCTTCCAAAAGAAGGGCAACGTGGTGATTCCCTCCTTCGCCGTGGGCCGCACCCAGGAACTTTTATACTTCATGCGTGAGATGAAGGAGCAGCACATGGTGAAGTCCGCGCCCCACTTTACCGTGTGCGTGGATAGCCCCTTAGCCGGCGAAGCCACCAAAATTTTCGCGGGGGATTTGCACGGCTATCTGGACGAGGATGCCATTACGGTGCTTCAGGGGGGACAGGCACTCTTTACCCTGCCTGACCTGAAGCTGGTGGCCTCCAGCGACGAGTCTAAAATGCTCAACGCCGACCGGGAATCCAAGGTGATTATCTCCGCCTCCGGCATGTGCGACGCGGGCCGTATCCGCCACCACCTAAAGCACAACCTCTGGCGGCCTGAGTGCACTATCGTATTCGTGGGTTTCCAAGGCGAGGGAACGCTAGGCCGCCGTCTGCTGGACGGCGCGGAGACGGTAAAGCTTTTCGGCGAAGAAATCGCCGTCCGGGCGAAAATCGTCAACTTCAAGGGTCTTTCTTCCCACGCCGACCGTGACCATCTGCTGGATTGGGCCGACCACTTCGACCCCAAGCCCCAGGAGATGTTCGTGGTTCACGGCGAAAACGAGGTGACGGAGACTTACGCCCAGTCCCTCCGCGAGCGGGGCTTTAGTGCCCACGCGCCGCTCTTTGAGGAGGTCTACGACCTGCTGGACGGTACCGTCTTGTCCCCCGGCGTGGTGCTGGCCCAGAAACCCTCCCGCAGTGCCCCTGCCGCCAGCCCCACCTACCACCGTTTGGAGGACGTGGGCCGCAAGCTGCAGGACGTTATCCGCAAAAACAAGGGTACCGCCAACAAGGATTTGGCAAAGCTTGCCGACCAGCTTGCCGCGCTGCTGGATAAGTGGGATAAGTAACAAAGATATCAAAAAATCGGGCACCACAGGAAAACCTGTGGTGCCCATTTTTGAACGCATTTTTGTGATATCAGTGCTGTTTCAAAAGCGTCTGCTTAATATCCCACAGTTTGGGTGACAGGTCCACATAGTAGTTATGGGGGTGTTCAAAACGTTTCACTTCGTCCCAGAGTAAATCTACCTGACCTGCGCAGTGGGTGCGCATTTCGGTGATGGTGGGGGAGTGGTAAACCAGCTTGCCGTTCTTGAAGATGGGGAGCAGCAGCTCTTTGGCGGTGTAGTCCGTCATGGTCTGACGTTTCCAAGTGGCCTCCGGGTCAAATAAGTCCAGCGGTTGTCCGCTGACCACCTCCTCGTCGTGGAGGGCGATATAGTCGGCAAAGGCCTTGCCGGTGCCCTTTTCAAAGAGACGGTAGACCCTTTTGAAGTGGGGGTTGGTGATTTTATCCGGGTTCTCGCTGATTTTGATTTTTGGGATAATGTGACCGTTTTTGTCCTCAATGGCGGCCAGCTTGTACACCCCGCCGAACACCGGCTCACTGCGGGCGGTAATCATCCGCTCGCCCACGCCGAAGGAGTCGATTTTTGCCCCCTGAGAGAGCAAATCACGGATAATATACTCGTCCAGTGAGTTGGAGGCCACGATTTTGCACTCTGTCAGCCCCGCCGCGTCCAGCATTTCCCGCGCCTTGCAGGAGAGATAGGTCAAGTCGCCGGAGTCCAGACGGATGCCGCAATTTGTAATCCCCTGAGGGAGGAGCACCTCTTTGAAAACACGAATGGCGTTGGGAACGCCGGATTTGAGGACATTATAGGTGTCCACCAAAAGGGTGGCGGCGTGGGGGTACAGGCGGCAGTAGGTGGCGAAGGCGTCGTACTCCGTGGGGAACATCTGCACCCAGGAGTGGGCCATGGTGCCGCCGGCGGGTGCGCCGTAAATTTCGTCCGCCAATGTGCAGGCGGTGCCGGCACAGCCGGCGATATAGGAGGCCCGGGCACCCAGAATAGCGGCCCCCGGCCCTTGGGCACGGCGGGAACCAAATTCGGAAACCGGCCTGCCGTTGGCGGCGCGGACAATGCGGTTGGTTTTGGTGGCGATGAGGGACTGGTGGTTTAAGGTGAGGAGAATAAAAGTCTCCACAAACTGGGCCTCAATGGCGGGGGCACGGACGGTTAAAATGGGCTCCCGGGGGAAAATCGGTGTTCCCTCCGGCACTGCCCACATATCGCCGGTGAAGCGGAAGGTGCGGAGATAGGTGAGGAAATCCTCGCTGAAAATGCCCTTGCTACGGAGAAAGGCAATGTCCTCGTCGTCAAACTTCAGGTGCTCAATATAGTCAATGACCTGCTCCAGTCCCGCCGCGATGGCAAAGCCGCCCTCGTCGGGCACTGTGCGGAAAAACACATCAAAATAACAGACCCGGTCTGCAATATCGGTCTGGAAGTAGCCGTTACCCATGGTGAGCTCGTAGAAGTCGCAGAGGAGGGTGTAGTTCATTTTTGGTTTAGACATGGTGGGTACTTCCTTTCAGAAAAGCACTTTTTCATAGCAGGGGTAGGGGAGGGGCTGCCTGCCGAAGTGGACGTCGCCCACATGGTGAAAGCCCAGCTTTGTAACCAGTGCCTGCATCCGGTCATTTTTTGCAAAGGTGTTCATCCGCAGGGAGCGCAGCCCCTTTTGACGTGCCAGCTCTTCGGCGTAGGCAAAAAACGCCTGCCCGCCGCCCTGACGCTGATAGGTGGGGTCAAATGCCATCTTGTGGAGCACCATAGCGGGTGGCGGGACGGACCAGGTGACGGTTTTGTGTTCCTCCTCCTCCACGCTGTTGAGGACGGCACAGCCTAAAATCGTGCCATCGTCCAGGGTCTGAACGTAGAGGTCGCCGTCCTCGATGGCCTCCCCGAAGATTTCACGGGTGGGGTAGCCGTCGCTCCACTGGGGGTTGCCACGGCGGTGCATATCCTCCATGGCCCGGGAAACCGCCAGCCAGACGGCGTCTAAATCATCGCTTCGTGCAAGTCGTATGGTCGGCATAGCTGTAAACTCCTTCAGGCGGATGGGGTAGCTTAAAAATCGGGAAATGCGTCAAAACGCCCTGTGCTTTTGCGTTGCACCCATTTTACGACATCGGGCAGGTGATGTCAAATTATTTGCCCAATTCCTCACCCATTTTGCCCCCAAACCATAGAATGGTGAAGTCCGATAGGGGGGATTTTTTTATGAAACGAGAACTGAACTTTTGGGTAGTGGGCGGCGATATGCGTCAGGTGAAGCTGGCACAGCTTTTGAGCGAGGACGGGCACACCGTACATACCTATGGCCTCGAAAGAGCACCGGGCCTTGGAAAAGCGGAAAATCTGGCGGAGATTGTGCGGGCGGACTGCGTCATTTTGCCCCTGCCGGTGTGGGGGGTGGACGGCGGCCTCAACGCGCCCATGGGGGCAAAAAACTGCAGTCTGACAGAGATTTTGGATGCCCTGCAGCCGGGACAAATCGCCTGTGGCGGCATGATTCCAGAGGAGCTGATGGAGTATGCAGCGGGGCGTGGCATCACGCTCACGGACTATTTTCTCCGGGAGGAGCTGATCATCGCCACGGCGGTACCCACCGCCGAGGGGGCGGTGCAGATTGCCTTGGAGGAACTGCCCATCACATTGTCCGGCGCGCGGGTACTGGTGACGGGGTTCGGGCGTGTGGGGAAGGTGACGGCCCACCGATTTTCAAATTTGGGCGCGCGGGTGACGGTGGCGGCGCGGAATTACGCGGATTTGGCGTGGGCAGATGCCTACGGCTACTGCACCCAGCGGCTCTGCGATATTGAGCGGTTTTTGTGCGGGTACGACCTGGTGGTAAACACCATCCCGGTCTGCATTTTGGAGGAGCGACACCTTGCGGAGCTTCGCCCCGGCGCGCTGGTCATCGACCTAGCCTCCAAACCCGGCGGGGTAGATTTTGAGGCGGCGGCAAAGCTGGGCGTTCGGGTGATTTGGGCACTGTCTCTCCCCGGCAAGGTGGCACCGGTTACAGCAGGTGCCGCCATTCGGGACACGGTGTATCACATTTTGGAAGAATTGGGAGGGTGACTATGGAGAAGTTGCACATTGGTTTTGCTTTTTGCGGCTCCTTTTGCACCATGCGGGAGGCTCTGGCGGCTCTGGAAGCTACGGCAGTGACCTTTGGGGACGTGACCGCCATCGCGTCGGAAACCGTGGCCGCCACCGACACCAGATTTGGCACCGCCGCCGATTTTTTGGGCGAGATGGAGCGAATCACGGGGAAGACCGTCATCCGCACCATCAATACCGCCGAGCCCATCGGGCCGAAAAAACTGCTGGACGCGCTGGTGGTGTGCCCCTGCACGGGGAATACTTTGGGCAAGCTGGCCTGCGGCATCACCGACACCGCCGTCACCATGGCGGTGAAGGCCCATCTGCGAAACGGCAGGCCGGTGGTACTGTGCATTGCCACCAACGACGGCCTTGCGGCGGCGGCGCAGAATATCGGGATGCTATTGCCCCGGAAAAATCTCTATTTTGTCCCCTTCGGGCAGGACGATTACGCCAAAAAACCTGCCTCATTGGTGGCGGACTTCACCCTGGTTCCGGCCACCCTTGAGGGGGCACTCCGGGGAAAACAGCTTCAGCCGATTTTACTGCGGGAGCAAACCGGAAATTGACAAGGTGCCCGTGAGACACTATAATAAAACCAGAGATGCAATTTGAGCAGTTTGAAGGGCGGGAGAACATGGAAAAGATTCTTTTAGAGGTCTGCTGTGGCAGTGCCGACGACGCTATCGAGGCGTGGAAGGGCGGGGCCACCAGAGTGGAGCTGAACAGCGACCTGTTTCACGGCGGACTGACCCCCACGGTGGGGGAACTGATTGTCACCAAGCGGGAGACCAATTTGACGGTGATGACCATGGTGCGGCCCCGTGAGGGCGGTTTTTGTTACACCAAGGGGGAATTTGCCACCGCGCTGGAAGATGCCAAGCAGCTTTTGGAGCATGGGGCGGACGGTCTGGTTTTTGGCTTTCTCAATGAGGACAGCACCTTGGACGTGGAGCGCACGAAAATCATGGCGGAGCTGGCCCAAGCGGCAGGCCGTGAGACCGTGTTCCACCGCGCCATTGATGTGGTGCCCAAATGGAAGGACGCGCTGGAGGTGCTCATCGAACTGGGTATCACCCGGGTTCTCACCAGCGGTCAGGAGCCCAACGTGCTCTTTGGCACCGATACGGTGCGTGAGATGATTGCCTATGCCGCCGGGCGGATTCAAATTCTCCCCGGCGCGGGGATTACCGCCAAAAACATGGACAAAATCCGGGCGGAAACCGGCTGTGACCAGATGCATCTGGCGGCTCATAAAATGCGCCTAGACCTCTCCGTCCACAATAACCGCAACATTTTCTACGGCGGTGCCCTCTATCCCCCGGAGGACCGTTACAACGTCACCGACAGGGACTACATCAGCGGAATTGTAGAGCGTCTTTAACGAAAAAACAGA
Organism: Oscillospiraceae bacterium; assembly: GCA_036647315.1. GTDB lineage: Bacteria > Bacillota > Clostridia > Oscillospirales > Oscillospiraceae > JAVXKN01. The sequence continues at coordinate 10,603 of JAVXKN010000001.1, forward strand.
CCGGCAGACCCACTATGAGTGGGTCTGCCGGTTTTCGTTTTTGGAGGGCTGAATTAGACGTTGCGCCCGTCCAAAATATCCTGCAGTACGGCGGAGACACTGGTGCAAACGTGCTTTGCGGCGGCCTGCACCTCCGGGGTGGCATCGGACATGGCGTAGGAGTCGCCGGCGCAGCGGAACATGGACACATCGTTGTCATTGTCGCCAAACACCAAAATGTCTCGTGGGCTGATGCCCAAATGGGCGGAAATCTGCTCTAAGGCAGAGCCCTTGTGGGCCAGAGTGAAGTCCAGCCAGTGTTCCCCTGCCACAGCCACATGGAGGTACCGCTCCCACACAGGGGCAAACACCGGCTTGTAGTTTGCGGCATTACCGTGGGTGCAGGCGGAAATTTTGATAATCTCCTCCGGGATTTCCGACACATGGTCTATGACCACCACGTTATTTTGCACGACGTTTTGCATATGGTCCAGTACGGCGGAATTTTTGGGGAGCATGTAGGAGGTATTGGCACCGGAAATCAGCACCTCGCAGTCCGGCTGGGCCACAATTTGGCCGATAAGCTGCCGTGCGTGTTCAAGGGGCAGGGGGGTCTTTGAGAGAATTTTGTCCTCCTCAAAGACAATGGAGCCGTTTTCGCAGATGAAAAGCACCCGGTCTGCTACCGGGGCGAAGAGCCGCTTTAGACTGCTGTACTGCCGCCCGCTGGCGACGCAGAAGCGGATGCCCTTTGCCTCAAGCTGGTGGATTTGGGAGAAAATCAGTGGGTCGATGTGTTGGGCACGGTCCAATAACAGGGTGCCGTCCACATCGCTGGCAATCAGTTTAATCATGATAAGTTCCTTCCGGCGCGGAGGCCTGCGCGCTTCTAAATTTTTTGGCGGATACGCCCTTGTATTTGCGAAAGGCCCGTGTGAAATAGCTTACGTCGTTAAAGCCACAGGAGAGGGCGATGTCGGTGACGGTGGCATCGGTGAGGCAGAGCTGTTCGCAGGCACATTCCACCCGGTAATAGTTGAGATAGTCCACCGGGGTGCGGCCTGTAATCTGGCGAAAGGCGCGGCAAAAGTATTTTGGTGCCATCCCCGCCTCAGCGGCTAAGTCATCCAGTGTGAGCGGTTCATTGTAGTCCTGACGAATACGCCGCAGGGCCCTTTTCATGGCCTCTGTCCGCTTGTCACGGGTGGGTATCGGCGGGTGTGGCAGTGCCGCATGGGATTCTACCAGCAGCCCCATCAGCTGCCACAGCAGGCCGGTGGTGGCAAACTCGTACCCCGGTCGCTCCCCCTGTATCACCACGGTGAGGGCACCAATCAGCTGTTCCTCCCGGCTACCCTTTGGAAAAATAAGGGGCCGCTGAATGGCGTAGCTTAAAATCTCACTCTGAGTTTGGCGGCCGATGGTGTTTCCTTGCAAAAATCGTCCGAAGTCGAAGACCACGCACTCGTAGACACAGTCCACCGGCGTGCCCCCGTGGAGCACCCCCTCCGGGATCAGTGCGGCACTGCCGGCCTCTAAAATTTGGGTGGCGGCATCCATGGAGATGGTGAGGGTGCCGCGCTGCACCATAATCAGTTCGCACTCCATGTGCCAGTGAAAGGGCATCATATAGCGGGGGTGGGTGGGGTCCACATAGTGGTACTCAATGGGAAAATTAAAAGTGCCCCGCTGCTTGTTCTCATGGTAGGCCAGATATTTCATGGTTTCCTCCCTGCAAAGTGAATATCGTCTTATTGATTGCTATTATAAACCTTGATTAATCTGATTTGCAACTGTATAATGCAAGTATGGGTGGGGAATCTCCCCACAAAACTGAATAGGAGGAGTCGTATATGCTGAAAAACATTCCATCTATCCTCTCTCCCGAGCTGCTCAAAGTGCTCATGGAGATGGGACACGGGGACGAGCTGGTGATTGGCGACGGTAACTTTCCTGCTGAAAGCATGGGGAAGGATGCCATTGTAATTCGCGCGGACGGCCATGGTGTGCCTGAACTGCTGGACGCGATTCTCCAACTGATGCCTCTGGACCCGTACAGCGAAAAGCCGGTAGGTCTCATGGAAGTTGTCCCCGGCGACCCCGTCGTGCCGGAAATCTGGGACACCTACAAGAAAATCCTCAAAAAGCACGACCCCGACCATTGCGCCATTGAGATGATTGAGCGGTTTGCCTTCTACGAGCGCGCCAAAAAGGTGTACGCCATCGTGGAGTCCGGCGAGACCGCCATCTACGCTAACATTTTGCTCAAGAAAGGCGTGGTGAAGTAAATGGGCGGGAAGAACGTACTGGCATTCGACTTCGGTGCCTCCAGCGGACGCGCCATTCTTGCCACCTACGAAAACGGCGGCTTGACCTACCGTGAAATCCATCGCTTTGAAAACAACCCTGTGGAACGGGACGGCACCCTCTATTGGGACTTTGAAACGCTGCTGGCAGAGGTGCGTATCGGCATCCAGAAGGCCGGGGAGTTCGACAGCATCGGGTTCGATACTTGGGGCGTGGACTTCGGTCTGCTGGACAGTGACGGCAAGTTGCTGCAAAACCCCGTCCACTACCGGGACACCCGTACCTTGGGTATGGCGGAAAGAGCCGGGGCAATCATGGACGCAAAAACCCTCTACGGCAAGACCGGCAACCAAATTATGGACATGAACAGTCTCTTCCAGTTGCTGGCTATTCAGGAAAAACACCCGGAGTTGCTAGAAAAAGCCAAGACCCTGCTCTTTATGCCGGATTTGTTCGCCTATATGGTGAGCGGTACCGCCTCCTGCGAGACCAGCATCGCCTCCACCAGCCAAATGCTGAACCCTGCCACGGGAAAGTGGAGCGGTGACGTGTTGCGGGCCTATGGTATTTCTGAAAACCTGCTCCTCCCCACCGTGCCCAGTGGAACGGTGATTGGTAGCGTTGGAAACGCCAAAATGGTGGCGGTGGCCGGCCACGATACCCAGTGCGCCGTGGCGGCAGTACCCACCCAGCGTGACGACGTAGCCTTCCTCTCCTGCGGCACTTGGAGCCTTTTAGGCACCGAGATGGACAGGCCCATTTTAAGCGAAAAGAGCCTAGAGCTGAACCTTTCCAACGAATTGGGCGTAGGCGGCAAGGTGAACTACTTAAAGAATATCATCGGCCTGTGGCTGGTGCAGGAGAGCCGCCGTCAGTGGCGGCGTGAAGGCCATGAGTACGGCTTTTCCGAGTTGGATGTGTTAGCCAAAGAAGCGGTGCCCCTCCAAAGCTTCATTGACCCGGATGCCCCGGAGTTTACCCCTCCCGGCGATATGCCCGGTCGCGTCAGAGAGTTCTGCCGCCGGACAGGCCAGAAGGTCCCGGAGACTGTGGGACAAGTGATGCGCTGCATCTACGACAGCTTGGCACTGAAATACCGCTACACGCTGGAGATGATGCAGGAGGCCACTGGAAAACACTTCTCCGCCCTCCATCTGCTGGGCGGCGGTGCCAACAGTAAGCTTTTGTGCCAGTTTACCGCCAGCAGCTGCAATCTCCCCGTCATTGCAGGGCCTGTGGAGGCAACAGCACTGGGCAACATCATCATCCAGCTCATCGCTTTGGGCGAGATCAAAAATCTGGCGGAGGGACGAGCCCTCATCGCCGCCACAGAAACACTTGTAGACTATGCGCCTGCTGACTCGGGCGCGTGGGATAAGGCGTACAGTGCCTACAAAACCATACTATAATTGAAGGAGGAAGAAACTATGTTGTATCCAAAAATTGGTATTCGACCCACCATTGACGGCCGCTGGGGCGGCGTTCGCGAGGGCCTAGAAGCCCAGACCATGGGCATGGCAACCAGTGCCGCTAAGCTCATCAGCGAAAACCTGCGCTATCCCGATGGCACCCCCGTCCAGTGCGTTATCAGCAATACCACCATCGGTGGCGGTGCTGAGGCCGCCGCCTGTGCTGACCAGTTCGCCACAGAGAACGTGGTAGCCACCCTCACCGTCACCCCCTGCTGGTGCTACGGCAGCGAGACCTTCGACATGGACCCCCAGACCATCAAAGCCGTGTGGGGCTTCAACGGCACAGAGCGTCCCGGCGCAGTCTATCTGGCCGCCGTTCTGGCAGCTTACGCCCAGAAGGGCCTTCCCGCCTTTAGCATTTACGGCCACGATGTGCAGGACATGGCCGACACCAGCATCCCCGACGACGTGTCGGAAAAAATTCTCCGTTTTGCCCGTAGCTCCGTGGTGGTGGGCTGGATGAAGAACAAGGCCTATGTGAATCTGGGCGGCGTAGCCATGGGTATTGCCGGCAGCTTCTGCGATGCCTCCATGTTCCAAAAGTATTTTGGCATCCGCGCCGAGTGGGTGGACATGACGGAAATCATCCGCCGCATCACCTTAGGCATTTACGACCCCACCGAGTACGAAAAGGCCTTTGCTTGGATTAAAGCCAACTGCAAGGAGGGCACCGACTTTAACGCCGGCAAGAAGCTCCCCGAGATTATCACCAAATCCAAGGTAGTTCCCGCCGACAGAGACTGGGAATTCATCACCAAAATGACCATGGTTATGCGCGACATTCTCTTCGGCAACCCTGCGCTGGACGCACTGGGCTGGCACGAAGAGGCACTGGGCCGCAATGCAGTGGCCGGCGGTTTCCAGGGTCAGCGTCAGTGGACCGACTGGCTGCCCAACGCCGACTTTACCGAGGCGATTATGGCCTCCACCTTCGACTGGAATGGCGCGAAAATGCCCACTCCGTTCGCCACCGAGAACGACACCATGAACGGCGTCGCCATGATGCTGGGCTCTCTCGTGAGCCACAGCGCGCCCTGCTTCCACGACGTGCGCACCTACTGGAGCCCGGAGGCCTGCCAGCGCGTCACTGGCCACAAGCCCACCGGTGTTGCCAAGGACGGCTTTATCCACCTGATTAACTCCGGTGCTACCGCACTGGACGGCAGCGGTGTCTGCGTGAACGAAAAGGGCGAGCATGTGATGAAGCCCTTCTGGGACATGAAGGACAAGGACATTAAGGCCTGCACCGATGCCACCGATTGGCGTCGTGCCAACTATGAGTACTTCCGTGGCGGCGGGTTCTCCAGCCACTTCCGCTGTGCCGCTGAAATGCCTGTCACCATGCTCCGCGCCAACGTGGTGGAGGGCATTGGCCCCGTCCTGCAGATTGCAGAGGGCTATACCGCCAACCTGCCCGACGACATTCACAATGTGATTGACCCCCGGACCGATCCCGGCTGGCCCACCACTTGGTTTGCTCCCACCCTCACCGGCCACGGTGCCTTTAAGGATGTATACAGCGTGATGGCAAACTGGGGTGCTAACCACGGTGTCACCGTCTACGGCCATGTGGGCGCAGACCTCATCACCTTGGCCTCCATGCTCCGCATCCCTGTCACCATGCACAACGTGGCTCCTGAGAAGGTCTATCGCCCCCACGCATGGGCAGCCTTCGGCACCGAAGACTTGGAGTCCGCCGACTACAAGGCCTGCGCGGCTTATGGTCCTCTCTACAAATAAGTAGAATTTTCTCTACATCGGGCGGTGTCGCAAGTGATTGCGACACCGCCCGATTTTTATGTTCTTCTGGTGTTTTGCGGGGAAAAGTGATATGATAAGCAGGATAAAATACAGACTGTTTGACGGTCTACCTTGGGAGGTGCCCTATGCTGACCTATGATTTATCCCGCAGGGGAGAACTGCCCCTTTACGCCTACCTCTACCGCTGCATTCGGGCGGATATTTTGGAGGGCCGACTGCCCGCAGGGGAGAAGCTGCCCTCTAAGCGGACGCTGGCAGAGCATCTGCACATCAGCGAGCAGACGGCAGAGCGGGTGTACGGCCAGTTGGTGGCGGAGGGATACCTCATCGCCAAACGCTGCAGCGGCCACTATGTGGCACAGGTGGAGCTGCGTCCGGCAGGAGAAACGCCCCCTCAAAAGTCCCGGAATACGACGGAGGCCCGACCTTTCCGCCTAGACCTCTCCTCCAATTTTAGCGGCGGGGAGAAATTTCCCTTTGCCACTTGGGGCAAGCTGATGCGTCGGGTACTCTCCGAGCAGGATAGGGCACTGCTGATGGACGTGCCCAATACCGGCGTGACGGCACTGCGTGAGGCCATCGCCCGACACCTCCACTCCTTTCGTGGCATCACGGTCTCGCCGGACCAAATTGTCATTGGTGCCGGCGCGGAATATCTCTATCAAATTCTCATTCAGCTTCTGGGGCGCAGCAGGGTAGTGGGCATCGAAAATCCGGGCTACCGCAAAATCGGCGCGGTGTACGCCGGCAACGATGTGCGCTGTCTGCCGCTGTCACTGGATTTGGAGGGTGTCATTCTGCCGACGGAAAAAGATAGCGCGGTAAAAACCCTCCACGTTTCCCCCTCCCACCACTATCCCACCGGCATTGTCATGTCCCCCAATCGGCGCAGAGCCCTCCTTCAGTGGGCCTACGGAGGAGCGGACCGCATGATTTTAGAGGATGATTACGACAGCGAGTTTCGCTTTGCCGGCAGACCCATCGAGCCGCTGATGGCAATGGATACACAGGAGCGGGTGATTTACCTCAATACCTTCTCCCAGACCATCGCGCCGGCCATGCGTATCAGCTACATGGTTCTGCCCCCCCATCTGATGGAACGTTATCAGCGTACCCTCGGCTTTTACGCCTGCCCGGTGCCCAGTTTTGAGCAGCATACGCTGGCGGCTTTTCTGGACGGGGGGTACTTTGAACAGCACCTCAACCGTATGCGTAACTACTACAAGGCAAAGCGTGAAATGGTGCTGACAGCCTTCCGTGCCAGCAGCTTTGCAGACAGAATCACCCTCACGGAGTACGGCGCGGGGCTGCATTTTTTGCTCCATGTGGACACCAAAGAATCCTGTGAAATGCTCAAAAAGCGGGCGGAGGAACGGTCCGTGCGGCTGGCTTTTTTGCGGGATTTCTATGAACAGGGCAGTGGGCAAGTGGATGAGCACACCCTGGTGGTGAATTACGCGGGGCTGGACAGCACCCAGATGGCGGAGAATATGGCACTGCTGGCGGAAATTTTAGGCTGAATGATATAAAAAGTGCTCACAGTTATAAACTGTGAGCACTTTTTCATATGCTATGGGTGAGGTTCAGGAGGACCCTTGGGCCGGTGGGGGCGAGACATAGGGGACCAGAGGGACAGGCTCCCGGTGGATGAAGGGAATAATCAGTTGCTGGACGCTGGCAACATTCATATTTTCCTTTCGCACGACAATGCTGTCGGTAAAGACCACGGGTTCAACGCCCTGTCTGTCCAGTAGCTTGACGGCGTTGGCAACGCTTAAATAGCCCATGCTGAACGGGTTTTGCACCACGCAGGCCTTGATGGTGCCGCTCTCCAAATAATGAAGCTGTTTTTCCGAACTGTCACACACCACCAGAGAAACGGTGTCTGCCAGGCCCAGCTCCTCAATGGCGTTGGCGGAGCCCAACGCACTGCTCTCGTTGAGGGCCACCAGGCACTTGAGCTCAGGATGCTCTCGGAGCATCCGCAGGGCCAGCTGCTTTGCGTAGTTTACATAGCCGTCGCAGTAGGCCAGCTCCACCATGCGGGTTTCGGCGTTGGGGGTGTTTTCCATAAGCCCCGCCAGACGCTGGGCAGAAGTGGAGGTGCCCGCCACATGGGACACCACGCCAAAGGGTGCCGTTTCCCCAATTTCATCCTTGAGCAGTTGGGCCAGCTTGTTGCCCATTTCGTAGTTATCTGTCCCTACGAAGCAGGCGCGGCCGTCGAAATTCACGTCGCTGTCTACGGTGAGCAGGCGGATGCCCGCGTCGGTAGCCTCTTTGCAGACGGGGGCCAAAAGGTCGTAATCACTGGCGGCTAAGATAATGGCGTTGGGCTTTTTGGCAATGGCCTCACGGAGCAGGGAGATCTGCACGTCAACGTCGCCTTCAGAGTCCGGGGCGGTGATGTTGCAGGTGACGCCGAATTCTCGTTCTGCTGCGTCGATGCCCTGACCCACCTGTTGCCAGAAGTCGGGGGGACGGCTGTAAGCTTTGAGGAGCACCTCAATGCGATAATCCTTCTGGTCTGCGGTGTTGCTGGCCTTCTGCCGCTCGTTCCACCAGAACAGGGAGAAGGTGAGAATACAGACCAGAATACAGGCGATGAGAATCCGATAGTGCTTTTTATGCATGGTCTTCACCCCCCTCTGACGAGATGGGCAGCCAAATTTCTACCCGTGTGCCGGTACCGGGGACGCTGAAATAGTGGAGCCCGTATTCCTCGCCGTAGCAGAGCTGAATGCGGTGGTTTACATTGGTGACACCGATACCCCGCTCGGTGGTGGGTTTGGCATCCAAAACGCCGGCCACCTGCTCCGCGTCCATGCCGATGCCGTTATCGCTGATGGTGATGATAAACCGGCGGGGTTCCAGCACCGCGCCGATGCGGATGACCCCGGCCTGGGGGCTGACCTTAATGCCGTGGTAGAGGGCGTTTTCCACAATGGGCTGCAGAATCAGCTTGGGGACGGTGTAGTCCATAAAGCTGTCGTCTACATTCAGTTCATAGCTGAGTTTGTCGCCGTAGCGCATTTTTTGGATGGTGAGGTAGCTTTTAATATTCTCAATTTCATTGCGCAGGGGCACATAGTTTTCCCCACGGCTGATGCTGGTGCGGAAAAGTTTCGCCAGTGCCTCTGTGACCTGTGTGACCTCTTCGGTCTTGCCGCTGGCGGACATCCAAATGATGGTGTCTAAGGTGTTGTAGAGGAAGTGAGGGTTAATTTGCGCCTGGAGGGCGTTAATTTCGCTTTTTCGCTTGGCCTCCTCGTTGGCAACGGCACTGTCCATCAGAGCCTTGATTTTTTGCACCATCACGTTAAAGGTACGGGCCAAATGGCCTACCTCGTTGTTACTGTCCGTGTCCACCTGGAGGGAGAGGTCGCCCTCCTCCACCAAATGCATGGTGGATTCCAGCTTTTTCAGGGGTCGGGTGATGGTGCCGGAAATCAGCAGGGCGGCGATGGTGGCGAACACCAAGCTGAGGAAGCTGAGGGTGAAGTAAAAGTTGATGATACGAATGCGGTCTCGGATGAGTTCGTTGGCGTTGACCACACCTACGGCGGTCCAGCCGGTAAGCTCTGAGGTGTTTTTGGTATAGATTTTATTCTCCGGGGTGCGTAGGACGGAGCCCTGCATTTTCAGCACCTCAGCGAAGGGGTCTACCTTAATACCCGCATAAATCAGCTGCTGCTGGGGGTGGTAAATGACATTCTGCTTTTGGTCGATGATGTAGGTGTACCCGTTTTTCCCCAACTGTACCGTATCGCAGATAGACTTGATGGTGTAGAAGTTCAAATCCATTACCATCACCCCGGTGACATCGCCGGTGGTGGGGTCAAAGACGGCCCGTGAAATGGAAATGACCCAGTTGTATTCCCCCTGCACGATGTTCTGCACATGGGTGGGGGAGACTACAATCTGGTCCTTCATAGACAGGGGCTTGAGAAACCAATCTGTGAGATTGAAGAGGGAATCGGGGTTGACGGTTTTGCTCCGATCCCCCAGCAGGACATCGTGGTATTTTGAAATAACGGCCACGTTGGTAATCTCGGCTCTGGTACCCGCCACCATAGCCAGATGCCGCCCCGCGTTCCAGCGCAAAGTCTCCAAATGCGCGGTGCTCTCCGGGGGGATGGGTGCGCCGCGATAGGAATTGTAAAAGGTCATTAAATCCTGTACATCTTGGCTGTTACAGATCACGGAGGACATACTCTTAATATTATCAATGTAGGAGTCAATGGCTACGTTTATTTCCGCAATCAGTCCCTCGGTGTAGCTGACGGAAAGATTTTCAAAGTCCTTGATAGAATAGGCGTAGGAGATGGTGGATACCAGCAAAACCACCACAGAAATAAGCAGCACAAAAAACAGCACCATACTGGTACGGATGCTGTAAAATTGCCGGCGCAGTTTCTGTTTAATCTCGTGGAGCATATCGCGCCTCCTTACGGTTCACCCGCGTTTTCGGAATGGGAGAGATTGCGGTATTCCCGCGGCGTGAGCCCGGTGATGCGCTTAAAGGTGACGGAGAAGTAATGGGGGTCGGCAAAGCCTACCAGTTGGGCGATTTCCCCGGCCCGTTTCTCCGTGTGCTCCAGCTGCTGCTTGGCCTTTTCAATCCGCACTTGGGTGAGATATTCCACAAAGGTGCAGCCGGTGGTGGCCTTAAAGCGGGCGGAAAAATAACTGATGCTAATGGAAAATTTGTCCCGCATGGTGTTGAGGGACAAATCCTCGTCGTTGAAGTGCTCCTTAATATAGCTCTCCGCCATGCGGACCCGGGACACCGCGTCGTCCTCATTAAACCGCTCAAAACTGTCGAAGGCGGAGTTGCAGACGGAGAGTAGGAGGGTTTTCAGCTGGGGCAGGGTAGCGTCGGCAAAGAAATTGGACTTATCCAGTTCTCGCTCCAGTCGCTCCCGCTCCTCCCGGCTGAGGTATTCGCCGATTAAATCCAGCAGCAGCAGCACAATGCGCTGGCAGTACCGCAGGCACTGATGATAGGGCACCTTTTGGTTCTGCAGACAGTCAAACAGCTTGCAGACGGCGGCCTGTCCGTCTGCCCGGTTGCCCCGCCTCACGGCCTCACCAAAGGTGTGCTCAATAGCGGGGTAGTCTAAATCGCCGGCGGCGGGCAGTGTCACGTCATCGCTACATATATAAGGTATAGTGCCGTAGAAAAAACGGTAGTGAAGTGCCATAGCGGCCTGCTGATAGGATTCGTACAGCAGGGAAGGGCTGGTGACGGTTGCGCCGATGCCGGCGGTGGCGGCCTCGCCGATGCCGGTGCAGGCCTGGGCAATGCGTCCGGCAAGCTCCTTGGCGGTCTCCTGTAAAGTTTCTTCAGACCTGCCGCAGAGAATGACGCAGTAGGTGTCCTTAACCGGGGCACTGAGCACAAGGCCCGGCGTGTCCTCGGTCAGTTCTCCGGCGATGTTGCCCAGCCCGTAGCGCAGCAGCTCATTGTTGCGGTTCTGCTGGGCGGAGACAGCGGTGGGGAGGCTTAAATCAATAGCCATCACCAGCCAGAAAGGGCAGTCACAGGGGATTTTATGGACCCGCAGTCCGTCACAGATGGTCTTTTCATCCAGCTGTGCGGTGAGGAGACTTGTCAAAAACCGCTCCCGGGCCAATGCGTCAAATTCATCGGTGTTTTTCACCCGCCGGTCGTCCAGTTCATTACAGAGTTTGGCGGCCAGCTCACGGAGCGTGTTGGGGGTGATGGGCTTGAGTACATAGTCATATACCTTCAGCTTAATCGCCTTGTGGGCATAGGAGAAGTCGTCGTACCCGGTGAGCATTACCACCAGCGTGGCGGGAAAATGCTCTGCAATATAGGCGGTGAGTTGTACCCCGTCCACAAAGGGCATACAGATATCAGTGATGACGGCGTGGGGCACAAAGCCCCCCTCCATGGCATCGATGGCGGCTTGACCGTGGGCACAGGCCACCGGCGTTTCAAAGCCCAAGTCATTCCAATGCAGGGTGCTCACCATGGCATTGAGCACCTCGGGCTCGTCCTCAACCAACAAAATCTTGTACATAGGTGCTCCCTTCCTATCCGATGTAAAGAAGAACTCTTTGTGACAGTATACCACATGTTTACAGGAAAACAAACAGAAAATCTCCCGAATTTTACAGGTGCATCGGAGAAAGAATGTGGGTTTGTGAGCGGAAAAGTGAAATCACGACCATTTTAAGTAGGATAATCAATAGCCTTTTTGGAGAGGCAACGTTATAATAGCGGTAGCGAAAAAAGATGGGGCCGCCGCGCGGATTGTGCGCGGGCCGAGAATACGAGCAGAGGTGATTTTGTGAGCCAGACTTCTACAACGCAGGTATCTGCAAAGGGAGCGCAGAGCCCGGTGATATTATCCATGGAAGGGATTGACAAGCGTTTCCCCGGGGTACACGCATTGAAAAAGTGCAACCTTGAGTTGCGCCGCGGCGAAGTCCACGCATTGGTGGGCGAAAACGGTGCCGGCAAGTCTACCATGATGAAGGTGCTCACCGGTATCTATAAGGCCGATGAAGGACAAATCCTTTACAACGGTCAGCCGGTTGAGTTCAAAAATCCCAAGGAGGCCCAAAAAGCGGGCATTTCCATCGTCCATCAGGAATTAAACCTGATGAACCATCTGACAGCGGCACAGAACATTTTTATTGGGCGCGAGAGCGATAGCTTTTTCCTCAACGACAAGAAAATCAACGAGGAGACCCAAAAGCTGTTCGACCAGCTAAAGCTTGGCTTTAAGCCCACCGATAAAGTGGGAAGCCTCACGGTAGGCAAGCAGCAGATGATTGAAATCAGCAAGGCGATTTCCTTCGACTCCGCCGTCCTCATTCTGGACGAACCCACGGCAGCACTTACCGAGGCGGAGATTACAGAACTCTTTAAGACCATGAACCACCTCCGTGACCAGGGTGTCACCATGGTGTACATCTCCCACCGCATGGACGAAATCATGCAGATTGCAGACCGTATCACAGTCATGCGTGACGGCGAATACATCACCACCCTCAACACCCCGGAGACCAACCTGGATGAGATTATCAACGCCATGGTAGGCCGTACCATTTATGAGGAGCCCAAGACAAAGTCTAATGTGGAACCTAACGCGCCGGTGGTTTTAGAGGTTCAGAACCTAAAGTCCGCAGACGTAAAAGATGTCTCCTTCCAGCTCCATAAGGGCGAAATTCTGGGCTTTGCAGGTCTGATGGGCGCGGGGCGTACCGAGGCGGCGCGTCTGATTTTCGGCGCGGACCCCATGACCGGCGGTACCATTCTTCGCGACGGCAAAGAGATTAAAATTAAATCCCCCGGCGACGCGGTGAGTGCCGGTATCGGCTATCTCTCCGAGGACCGTAAGCGGTTCGGTCTGGCAGTGGGTCTTTCCATTGCGGACAACGCGGTGCTGGCAAGCCTGGAGGAATTCAGCAAAGCGGGCTTCGTGGACGAAAAGAAAGTGGAGAAAACCACCGAGGATTACGTTGAGCGCATCAATATTAAAACCCCCAGCACCAAGCAGCTCATCAGAAACCTCTCCGGCGGCAACCAGCAAAAGGTCATCATTGCCAAGTGGCTGGTGCGCAGCTGCGACGTGCTGATTTTCGACGAGCCCACCCGGGGCATCGACGTAGGTGCAAAGAGCGAAATTTACAAGCTGATGAACGAGCTTGCAGCCGAGGGAAAAGCAATTATTATGATTAGTTCCGAGCTGCAGGAAGTCATGCGTATGAGCGACCGTGTGGTTTGCATGTGCGAAGGCAGGCTGACGAAAATCCTGGATATCCAAGATGCAACTCAGGAAGTTATCATGAAATACGCGACACAACGAAGCTAAGGGTGGTCATAAAGATGGAAAAAAAGTTAAATTTGCAGAAACTCCTTGCTCCTGCAGCACTGGTTATCCTCTACATATTCTTTGCGATTTTTGGCAACAACTTCTTCTCGACCTCTACGCTGGTCAGTATTCTGGATAGTACCTACTTTGTAGGCCTTTTGGCCTTCGGCATCACCTTCGTCATCATTACCGGCGGCATCGACTTGTCCATCGGTACCAACATGATGATGAGCGCGCTGCTGGCAGGTTACTTCTACACCTTGGGCCTGAACATCTGGATTTGTATCATGCTCATCGTCATTATCTCTACCGTGGTTGGCTTCATCAACGGCGTTCTGGTCTCCCGTCTGAAGCTGCCCCCCTTCATTGCCACTCTGGGCATGATGATGATGACACAGGGCGTAGGCGCAATCATCACCAAGGTGCAGACCCAGCGTTTCCCCTCCGGCTTTGATGCCGATGGTGCCTATAAGGCCTTCTTCTACAAGACCCCCGGCGGGTTCCCCAGCGGCATTATCTTCATGCTGGTGTTCTTCGTCATCGCGGCAGTCCTGCTGAATAAGACCCGTTTCGGCCGCTACACCTACGCTTTAGGCTCCAACGAAGAGGCAGTGCGTCTCTCCGGCGTGGATACCAAGAAGTGGAAAACCCTTGTCTACGCAGTCTGCGGATTCTTCTGCGGCCTTGCAGGTATCGTCTACGCAGCCACCTATACCACCATCATCCCCGGCACCGGCAACGGCCTTGAAATGAACGCCATCGCGGCCGTCATCATCGGCGGTACCTCCATGGCAGGCGGCGTTGGTACCATGGGCGGCACTCTCATCGGCGCGTTCCTCATGAGCGTTCTGAAAACCGGCCTTATGTCCATGGGTCTCCAGGGCCACTTCCAGACCTTCTTCACCGGCCTTGTGGTTATTCTGGCAGTGCTGCTGGACATCTACCGCAACAAGCGTGCCTCCGCCGTGAAGAAAACCGACTAATCCCCACCGTCACCATGTTATTCGCAGTACTCAGTGCTGTGTAATAAAAAAATATTAGGAGGAAATCCAAATGAAGAAAAAGTTACTTGCTCTTGCTCTGGCATCTGCTCTCGCACTTTCTCTGGTAGGCTGCGCACCGAAGGCACCCCCCGAGGTAAGCCCCAGCGACACCGCTGTCACCGATCAGCCCACCACCGAAAAACCCTATATCGCTGTTGTCTCCAAGGGCTTCCAGCATCAGTTCTGGCAGGTCGTTAAGAAGGGTGCCGAGCAGGCAGCCAAGGATTTCAATGTTGAAATCACCTTTGATGGCCCTCCCACCGAGTCTGACATCGCAATCCAGGTTGATATGCTGAAGTCCGCAATGGACAAAAAGCCCGCCGCCGTCTGCCTTGCCGCTCTGGATACAGAGTCCGTCAAGGAGCAGCTCAATGCCATGCAGAAGGCCGGTATCCCCGTCGTCGGCTTTGACTCCGGCGTGCCCAATGCTCCCGAGGGCTCCATCTATGCAACCGCTTCCACCGACAACGCCGCTGCTGCTGCTCTGGCAGCTCAGCACCTCTTTGATGAGCCCAGCTTCAAGGCCGCTCTGGATGCAGCTTCTGCTGATAAGCCCATCACCGTAGCCGTCCTTTCTCAGGATGCTACCTCCGAGTCCATCATCTCCCGTACCTCCGGCTTCGTTGACAAGCTGGTGGAACTGGTTGGTGCTGACAACGCGAAGGTCATTGGCCACGACAAGTATGCCAAGGATGCCGCTGCTGCCAAGCTCATCATCAACGTGAACGTCACTGCTACCACCTCCGCCACCGACATGAAGTCCGGTGCTGAGGCTCTTCTGGGCCAGACCCCCATCGCCATCTATGGTTCCAACGAGAACGCCGCCGGTGGTATCCTGGCAGCTTCCAACGATGGTAACGACTTCAACAAGGAAAACGGCAAGTTCAAGAGCATCATCGCAATCGGCTTCGATGCCGGCAAGACCCAGCGTACCGCTGTTCAGAATCAGTGGTTCCTCGGTTCTGTGACTCAGGATCCGTACCAGATCGGCTACAAGGCCGTTTCTCTGGCTGTTGACGCACTGGCCGGCAAGGCTGCTGCAAGCCCCATCGTGGACACCGGCGCAAAGTGGTACAACTCTGAGAACCTCTCCGATCCCATGATTTCTGACCTGGTCTACGAATAAGCTACAAAGCTTAGTCACCTAACAGGTTACATACAACCGCCCTCCATCCCACGGGATGGAGGGCGGTTGTTTTTTTGCACAGATTTCAGTGGTCAAAACTGTAAATACTCACAAATCAACATTTACGGCCTTGAAAAACAACACAAAACATCAAATATGATGTGAGATTGTGTTGACTTCGCATTTTGGGCGGCGTATAATGTACCCATGAAAGTCAGTAAAGTTGCCGTCGCCCTGTGCTGTAAGCACTGTTGGGCGTTTGGGGGAAAAGGAGAACATCATGAAACGGTATGAAACGGAAGAACTGCCGAAGAGCGGGCGCATTACAAAGCTGGTAGAAGACCTCTATGCCAAAATGCCGGAAATTGAATCGGCACGGGCAATGCTGATTACCGAGTCTTATAAGGCCACGGAGGAGGAACCTATGGTACTCCGCCGCGCAAAAGCCTTTTCTCATATTCTAAAGCATATCCCCATCATCATCCGTGAGGGTGAACTGATTGTGGGCAGCAGTACCTTGGCACCCCGAGGCTGTCAGACCTTCCCGGAGTTCTCCTACCAGTGGCTGGAGAAAGAATTTGACACCGTAGCCACCCGCAGTGCCGACCCCTTCTATATCGCGGAAAAGACCAAGACAGAGCTCCGTGAGGCCAATCGGTACTGGAAAGGGAAGACCACCAGCGAGCTTGCCACCTCCTACATGGCACCGGAGGCCTTGAAGGCCATTGATTACAATGTCTTCACCCCCGGCAACTATTTTTACAACGGCATCGGCCACATCAGTGTCCAATACAAAAAAGTGCTGCAAATCGGCTATGAGGGCATCCTCAAAGAGGCGGAGGAGCGGCTTGCAAACTGCCATGTGGGCGATAGTGACTACGCCAAACGCTCCCGGTTCCTCCAGTCGGTTACGATCAGCTGCAAGGCGGCTATGGACTATGCCCAGCGTTACGCCGCCCTTGCAGACCAGATGGCGGGTACCTGCACAGACGCTACCCGTCGGGCAGAGTTGCAGCAGATTGCCGCCAACTGCCGCAATGTCCCCGCCAAGGGAGCCAAAACCTTTTACGAGGCCTGCCAGAGCTTCTGGTTTGTCCAGCAGCTGATTCAGATAGAATCCAGCGGTCACTCCATTTCCCCCGGTCGGTTCGACCAGTACATGTACCCCTATTATGAAAAAGACATCGCAGACGGCCGCATCACCCGCAACTTTGCCCAGGAACTGTTGGACTGTGTCTGGGTTAAACTCAACGACCTAAACAAGTGTCGGGACGCGTTGAGTGCCGAGGGCTTTGCCGGGTACAGCCTGTTCCAAAACCTCATTGTGGGCGGACAAAATCAGGACGGGGTAGACGCTACCAACGACCTGTCCTTCATGTGTATTGCCGCCTCAAAGCATGTGTTTTTACCCATGCCCTCCCTCTCCATTCGGGTGTGGAACGGCTCCCCCCATGAACTGCTGATCCGTGCCGCAGACCTGACGAGAACGGGCATTGGTCTGCCCGCCTATTATAATGACGAGATTATCATTCCCAGCATGATGAACCGGGGCATCCCTTTAGAGGAGGCGCGGGACTACTGCATCATCGGCTGCGTAGAACCCCAGGTGGGCGGCAGGACGGACGGCTGGCACGATGCCGCGTTCTTCAATATGTGCCGGCCCATGGAACTGGTCTTCTCCAACGGCAAGTCACAAGGGGAGCAGATGAGCATCCAAACCGGCGAGGTGGAGGATTTCCACAGCTTTGATGCCTTCTACGACGCATACAAAAAGCAGATGAGTTATCAGATTTCTCTGCTGGTCAACGCGGATAACGCCATCGACGTGGCCCACAGCGAGCGGTGCCCACTGCCGTTTTTGGCCTGCATGGTGGGCGACTGCATGGAGAAGGGCAAAACCGTCCAAGAGGGCGGCGCGGCCTACAACTTCACCGGCCCCCAGGGCTTTGGCATCGCCAATATGGCGGACGCGCTCTACGCCATTAAAACTCTGGTCTTTGAGCAGCATAAATTCACCTTGAGTGACCTAAAAAAAGCCTTGGACTGGAACTTTGGCAAGGGCTTCGACGCCATCTCCGCCGCCCAGATGGCAGGCACGGTGATTCGGGAGCTTACCAATGGCGGCCAGCATGTGAGCGAGGACGATATCGCCCGCATTATCCGCGATATTTTGGAGGTAAAGCCCTCACCGCAGGACCAGACACTGTGTGAAAACATTTGGAATCTCATTGAGCAGGCCCCCAAGTTTGGCAACGACCTGCCTGAGGTGGACGCCATGGCCCGGGATGTGGCCTACACATACACCAGACCCATGGAGACTTACCGCAACCCCAGAGGCGGTCAGTACCAAGCGGGGCTGTACCCCGTCTCCGCCAATGTGCCTCTGGGAGCCCAGACCGGTGCTACCCCGGACGGCAGACTGGCCCATATGCCGGTGGCAGACGGCGTTTCCCCCTCCGCGGGTCGGGACGTGAACGGCCCCACGGCGGCCTGCAACTCCGTTGCAAAGCTGGACCACGGCATCGCCTCCAACGGTACCCTCTTTAACCAGAAATTCCACCCCTCCGCCCTCAGCGGAAGTCAGGGGCTGGAGAACTTTGTGGCTCTCATCCGCGCCTTCTTCGACCAGAAGGGGATGCACATGCAGTTCAACGTGGTCAGCCGTGAAACGCTGCTGGACGCGCAGAAAAAGCCCGAGGAATATAAACACCTGGTGGTGCGTGTGGCAGGTTACAGTGCCCTCTTTACCACCCTCTCCCGCTCGCTGCAGGATGACATCATCCGCCGCACCGAGCAGGGACTGTAACGGGTGGTGCCTATGGATTATCTGAATACGCCGGGGCGTATCTTCAACATCCAGCGTTACTCCATCCACGACGGCACCGGCATCCGCACCATCGTCTTTCTCAAGGGATGCGTCCTGCGGTGCAAGTGGTGCTGTAACCCGGAGAGTCAGAGATACGAGATAGAAACCCGCATGATAGACGGACACCCCGTCACCGTGGGGGAGGATGTCACCGTGGGCCAGGTGATGGAAACGGTGGAGAAGGACCGGGCTTATTACCACCGCAGTGGCGGCGGCCTCACCCTTTCAGGCGGCGAAAGCCTTTGCCAGCCCGCCTTCGCCCGCGATTTGCTCCGTGCCGCCAAGGAGATTGGTATCAACACCTCCATGGAGAGCATGGGTTGCGCAAAGTGGCAGGTTATCGACGAAATTCTCCCCTATTTAGACCTATATCTGATGGATATTAAGCACATGGACAGCGCAAAGCACCAGAAGTTTACGGGTATGCCCAACGAACTCATGCTGGAAAACGCCCGCAAAATTGCGGCTGACGGACGGACTAAACTCATCATTCGGGTGCCGGTGGTGCCCACCTTCAACGATACTCCGGCGGAAATTTCCGCCATCGCAAGCTTTGCCAAAACCCTACCCGGTGTGACGCAGCTTCATCTGCTGCCCTACCACCGATTGGGTCAGGATAAATATCAGCAGCTGGGCAGGCAGTACGAACTTTTGGAACTGCGCCCGCCGGAGCTGGCGCAAATGGCGCAGCTGAAACAGGCGGCAGAGCAGGCCTCAGGCCTTATCTGCCAGATAGGGGGTTAAACCATGGGGGAAGAGACCAAGCAGAGAATTGTACAGGAACTGGTACCCGGCCGACAGATTACCCTGGCCCACGTCATCGCTAACCCCGACGAATTACTGCTGACGCACATGGGCCTTACCGGGGAAAGCGCGGCGGGGAAGTCCGCCATTGGGGTGCTCACCGTCACCCCCGCCGAAACCGCCATCATTTTGGGAGACATCGCCATCAAGGCCTCCGGTGCCCATCTGGGGCATTTGGACTGCTATGAAAACGGCTCCCTGGTGATTACCGGCACGGTGTCTGAGGTCCAGGCCTCGGTCCAGGCCATGCTCCGTTATGCCGCCGATACCCTCCAATATGAGGTCTGCGGCATCACGGCCACTTAAAAGCACATAATCCCACAAGATAAAACAGAAAACAATGGAAAAACATGAATTAGATGTTGACTTTTGTGGATTTATGGGATACAATAGGGCAAGAAACAACAGGATTACACAAAATTTTTACGGATTGATTAGGAGGTTCTCAACATGGTCAACGAGTTTGAACTCAAAAAGCAAATCTGCGATATCGGCAAGCGTATCTATGATAGAAACATGGTGGCGGCAAACGACGGTAATATTTCCGTCAAGCTCAGCGATACAGAATTCCTCTGCACACCTACCGGGGTGTCTAAGGGCTTTATGACACCTGAGTACATCTGCAAGGTGGATGAAAAGGGCAACGTGATTCAGGCCAACAAGGGCTTTAAGCCCTCCTCTGAAATTAAGATGCATATGCGCATCTACGAGAAGCGTCCCGACGTAGGCGCGGTTGTCCACGCACACCCCACCTTCGCCACCAGCTTCGCCATTGCGGGCATCCCTCTGACTCAGCCCATTATGCCGGAGGCCGTTATCGCTCTGGGCTGCGTGCCCATCGCCGAGTACGGCACACCCTCCACCGTGGAGATTCCCGACAATATTGAAAAGTACCTGCCCTACTACGACGCTGTCCTTCTGGAGAGCCACGGCGCGCTGACTTGGAGCACCGACCTGCTGGCCGCGTACCACAAGATGGAGTCCGTCGAGTTCTACGCCGAGCTGCTGTATAAGTCCAAGATGCTGGGCGGTCCCAAGGAGTTTGACAAGGCCACGGTTGAGAAGCTGTACGAAATTCGTCGCAAGATGGGTCTCGCCGGCAAGCATCCCGCAGACCTGTGCCAGAATAAGAGCGGTGTAAACTGCCACAACTGTAATGGTAGCTGCGGCTCTAAGCAGAACGGCACCGGTGCCGTCACCTCCAACCCCGCCCAGCCTGCCCCGGAGCTGGTTGCGGAAATCACCAAGAAAGTGCTGGCTCAGTTGGGCCTGTAAGGAGTGTTTGGCTAATGGCAATGGATAACACTTTGGTGCAGGACATTGTCCGTCAGGTTGTTCATCAGCTTGAGGGGTCAAACGGGTCAGAAGTCCCCGCCACACGTCAGCACGGCGTGTTTGGCAATATGAACGAAGCGGTTGCCGCCGCCAAGCAAGCAGAAGCGGTGGTGCGGCATATGTCCATGGAGCAGCGGGAGAGAATCGTTGCAAACCTGCGCCGTAAGGTGCGTGAAAATGCCGAAAAACTGGCCCGTATGGGTGTAGAAGAGACCGGCATGGGTAACGTACCTCATAAAATCTTAAAGCATCAACTGGTGGCGGAGAAAACCCCCGGTACGGAGGATATCATCACCACCGCATGGTCAGGGGACAAGGGCCTCACCCTCATCGAGATGGGCCCCTTCGGTGTCATCGGTGCCATCACCCCCTGCACCAACCCCAGCGAGACCATTTTATGTAACGCGATGGGCATGATTGCTGCGGGCAACACCGTGGTGTTCTGTCCCCATCCCGCGGCAGTGAAAACCTCCCTCTATGCCATCCAGCTGGTCAACGAGGCCTCCTTAGAGGCGGGCGGGCCGGACAATGTGGCGGTGAGCATCGCAAACCCCACCATGGAGGCCAGTGCCGAAATGATGAAGCACAAGGACATTCCGCTGGTGGTAGCCACAGGCGGCCCCGGTGTCGTCACCGCCGTCCTCTCCTCGGGAAAGCGTGGCATCGGCGCGGGCGCGGGCAATCCCCCCGCACTGGTGGACGAGACAGCAGACCTGCGCAAGGCCGCCAAGGATATCGTAGACGGCTGCACCTTCGATAATAACCTCCCCTGCATCGCAGAAAAGGAAATCGTAGCGGTGGCTGAGGTTGTTGACGAGCTGATGTATTACATGGAGCGTGAGCAGGGCTGTTTCGTGGTGGATGAGCAGCAGCAAAAGCAGCTGATCGACCTGGTACTGCCCAAGGGCAGCCTCAACCGCAAGTGCGTAGGTCGGGATGCCAAAACCCTTTTGGGCATGATTGGTGTCACCCCGCCGGAGGGCACCCGCTGCATCACCTTCAAAGGTCCCAAGGAACATCCCCTCATTGCGGAGGAGCTGATGATGCCCATTCTGGGCGTAGTCACCGCCGCAAACTTCGAGGATGCCGTAGAGCAAGCGGTGTGGCTGGAGCATGGCAATCGCCATTCCGCCCACATCCATTCCAAGAACATCGACCATCTGACTACCTACGCAAAAGCCATTGATACCGCCATTTTAGTGAAGAACGCGCCCTCCTATGCGGCGTTGGGCTTCGGCGGTGAGGGCTATTGCACCTTTACCATTGCAAGCCGCACAGGCGAGGGCCTCACCAGTGCCGCAGCGTTCACAAAACGCCGCCGCTGCGTAATGTCTGAGAGTCTGTGTGTGCGATAAGGAGTGAAACGTATGGACAAAAATTCGGTTGACATCGAACAGCTTGTTCGCAAGGTTCTGTGCGACATGTCCGGCCAAGGTGCCCCGTCTGCCGCAGGCCCCATCCCCAAGACCGGCCGGGTAGCCATGCTCACAAAGCCCGAACATTTCGACATTCAAGAGTATCCTATCCCCGAGGTGGGGGACGACGATATCCTGGTGAAGGTGGAGGGCTGCGGTGTCTGCGGAACCGATGCCCACGAGTTTAAGCGTGACCCCTTCAACCTCATTCCCATCGTCCTAGGCCACGAGGGCACCGGCGAAATTGTCAAGATGGGCAAAAATGTCCAAAAGGACAGTGCCGGCAAGGATTTGCATCTGGGCGACAAGGTTGTCTCCTGCATGATTTTCAGCGATAACCCCGATATCACCATGTACGACATGAACAAGCAGAACGTGGGCGGCGCGGATGTATACGGCCTCCTGCCCGACGATGAGGTTCACCTCAACGGCTGGTTCTCCGACTACATCTTCATCCGCAAGGGTTCCACCATTTTTAACGTCAGTGAGTTGGATCTGAATTCTCGGGTACTCATCGAGCCCTGCGCGGTGCTCATCCACGCGGTGGAGCGTGCCAAGTCCACCGACATCCTGCGGTTTAACAGCCGCGTGGTGGTTCAGGGTTGCGGCCCCATCGGCCTCATCTGCATCGCCATTCTCCGCACCATGGGCATCACCAACATTACCGCTGTGGACGGCGAAGCCGGCCGGTTGGAATTTGCCAAGACCATGGGTGCCACCGAGACAGTGAACTTCAAGGACCATAAGGGCATTGAGGCACTTGCCAAGGCGGTAGAGGCAAGCTTCGGCGGACATCTGGCGGACTTCGGTTTCCAGTGCACCGGGTCTCCCGCAGGCCACGCCAACATCTATAAATTCCTGCGCAATGGCGGCGGTCTCTGCGAGCTGGGCTTCTTCATCAACGGCGGCGACGCCACCATTAACCCCCATCTGGATATCTGCGCCAAGGAGCTAACCATCGTGGGCAGCTGGGTCTACACCCTGCGGGACTACGCCACCACCTTTGAGTTCCTCAAGAGTGCCAAGCGCATCGGCCTACCCATGGAAAAGCTGATTACGCACACCTTCCCCCTGGAGCAGATTAACGAGGCACTGCAGACAAACCTTGCAATGACAGGCCTCAAAATCGCCATCATGAACAAGTAAGTGCCAACACGGAGAGGAGCTGAGAGACATGAATGAGGCAGTGGGTATTCTAGAGGTATATGGCCTCGTCTGTGCCTTCATGGCGGCGGATGCAGGGTGCAAGGCCGCAAACGTGCGGCTGGAAAACTTCGATAAGAACAAGCCCGCAAATGCCGATTCTCTGCCGGTGCCCCTTCTGGTTACGGTGAAGTTTCGGGGCACTGTGGCCGATGTAGAGGCCGCAATGGCAGCCGCGGAGGCGGTGGCTACCGCCACAACAGGCATTGTCCAGCAGTACATTATTCCCCGTCCCACGGCGGACACCGAAAAAATGCTGAAATTGAGCGCGTTTGACAAGAGCTGAACCGTCGGCGGTCATTCAGAATACAAAATCAAAAATATTGGAGGATAAACATATGTCTAAGGAAGCTTTGGGTATGATTGAGACTCGCGGTCTCACAGCAGCTATCGAGGCAGCAGATGCCATGACAAAAGCAGCAGAGGTCACCCTGGTAGGCACAGAGAAAATCGGCAGCGGTCTTGTTACCGTCATGGTCCGCGGCGACGTGGGCGCAGTGAAGGCAGCCGTTGAGGCCGGTTCCGCAGCGGCAGGCCGTCTGGGCGAGCTGGTTGCAGCCCATGTCATTCCCCGTCCCCATAACGATGTGGAGAAAATCCTGCCCAAAATCTAAGAGTTCGAGGTAAATACATATGGGCAAGTCTTACGGTTTCATTGAAATACCGGGCGTTGCTGCCGCAGTGGATGCACTGGATATCATGTGCAAAGCCGCGGATGTATCGCTGGCTACATGGGAGCGCAAGCTGGGCGGGCGTCTTGTAACGCTGGTGGTAGAGGGCAATGTGTCGGCAGTGACCCAATCGGTGGAGGCCGCCGTACACAACGCTATCAAAAAGCCGGTGAACAGCGGTGTCATCGCCAATCCGCATGCGGAAATTGTGCGTTTGATTGGCCTAAGTGCCAGCCGATTTATGTAAAAAGGCAGGGAAAAAACATGGAAACAAAGAATCAAAAAACTGAGAGTTCCAAAGCGGCAGTGATTGCGGCACCCGTCGCGGCACCCGCTGAAATTAAAAAGGAGGAAAAGAAAATGGCATTAGAAGCACTTGGTATGGTAGAAACCAGAGGTCTTGTCGCGGCAATCGAGGCCGCCGACGCAATGTGCAAAGCAGCAAACGTCACCTTAGTAGGCACCGAGAAGATCGGTAGCGGTCTTGTCACCGTCATGGTTCGCGGCGATGTGGGGGCTGTCAAGGCCTCCGTAGAAGCCGGTTCCACCAGCGCAGGCCGTCTGGGCGAGCTGGTTGCAACCCATGTGATTCCCAGACCCCACACCGATGTGGAGCTCATTCTCCCCAAATCTAAATAAGCAGAGTCAAAAGTAGCTACTTTTGTTGCCCCACCCGCCCTTGCGGGCGGGTGGGGCAATCTCTATTTCTAAAAGGTCGGCAGAGCAAAGGCCGACAGGAAAGCGGGTGGCACCGTGGAAACCCAAAAGATTGAATACATCACCAAGCTGGTGGTAGATGCGCTGAGTGCGGCGCAACAGACCCCCGGTCAGCGGGATCAGGTCCCTGTGGGCGTGTCGGCACGGCACATCCATTTGACACAGCAGTGCGTGGAGACTCTGTTTGGTGCGGGGCACCAATTAACCAAGAAAAAAGAGCTTATGGGCGGGCAGTTTGCCTGTGAGGAAACCGTTACACTGGTCAGCCCTAAGATGAAAATAATGGAGCGGGTGCGGGTGCTGGGCCCCTTGCGGAAAGCGGCTCAAGTGGAGATTTCCTCCACCGACGCTATGAAGCTGGGTATGCAGGTCCCCCTGCGGGAGTCCGGCGACATTGCCGGCAGTCCCGCCATCACCGTGGTAGGCCCCAAGGGCACCGTGGTGCTCCCGGAGGGCTGCATCGTGGCAGCGCGGCACATCCATATGTCCACAGAGGACGCAAAACAGTTCGGTGTGACAGACGGGCAGATTGTGTCCGTCCGTACCGGCGGCAGCCGCGCCACCCTCTATGGGGCGGTTAAAATTCGCGTAGATCCCAGCTTTACGCTGGAAATGCATATCGACACGGACGAGGCAGGTGCCGCTGGCATCAAAAACGGTGACTGCGTCACCCTAGTGAAATAGGAGGCAGCTATGATTGTAGGTAAGGTAGTAGGCAGTGTGGTTTCCACACGGAAAAGCGACCGCCTGGTGGGCAACAAGTTTATGATTGTGGAGCCTGTGGAGAGTATGCGCATGAGCGGCAGTGCCCGTCTGGTAGCAGTGGACGACGTGGGTGCCGGCGTAGGCGAATTGGTGCTGGTGACATTGGGCAGCGGTGCCCGTATCGGCTGCGGCAAAGAAGATGTGCCCATTGATGCCGCCATCGTGGGTATCGTGGATCAAGACTGCAATAGCTTTTCGTAGGTGTGTGAAATAATGGAACTGAAAGAGTTGCGTTCCGTAGTGCAAAACAGTGGTGTGGTGGGTGCCGGCGGTGCCGGATTCCCCACCTACCAAAAATTTGATGAGCGAGCCAGTACCATTTTGCTCAACTGCGCCGAGTGTGAGCCGCTCCTAAAGCTGCATCAGCAGCTTTTAGAGCAGCATACCCCCGAAATTTTACGCGCTCTGGACATGGTAGCCCAAACCCTGGGTGTCCATGAAATTTTCATCTGCGTCAAATCGGAATATGAGAGTACCGTCCAGGCGGTCAACCAGTGTCTGGGCGGTTTCCCCGAGATGCAGCTCAAGCAGTTGGGCAGCGTCTATCCCACCGGCGACGAGGTGGTGCTTATCTACGAGGCCACCGGCCGTGTGGTGCGTCCCGGTGGACTGCCCATCGAGGTGGGTGCCCTTGTTTTTAACGTAGAGACTATGTACAATATTTACCGTGCCGTCTACGAGAAAAAGCCGGTGACGGAAAAGTTGGTGACTGTGGTGGGGGAGGTCAAAAACCCCATCACCCTGCGGGTGCCTATCGGCACTCCGCTGGAGGATTTGATGAGACTTGCCGGCGGTGCCACGGTGGAAAATCCCGCCTATCTGGTGGGCGGTCCCATGATGGGCCGTCTGGGCAACGGCAAGCAGCCGGTGACTAAAACCACCAACGCCCTTCTGGTGCTCCCTCAAGACCATCAGCTGGTGCGGAGCCGTCAGGCAAATCCCGCTATCCAGCTTAAACGCGCCGCGTCGGCGTGCTGTCAGTGTCAGGTCTGCACAGACCTGTGCCCCCGCCACGCTTTGGGCCATCCCATCCAGCCCCACCTCTTTATGCGCGCGGCGGCAAACAACGACTTTAGAGATCAAAATGTCTTTTTGAACACCATGTTCTGCTGTGGCTGCTCGGTCTGCGAAAAATACGCCTGTCCCCAGAGCCTGTCGCCCGCCTCCCTGATTGGGAACTACAAAGCGGGCCTGCGGAAAGCGGGAGTGGCGGTGCCCAAGGACGTGGAAAGCGACCCGGTTTCTACTATGCGCCCCTACCGCACCGTCCCGGAAAAGCGGCTGGCCGCCCGTATCGGCCTGGCGCATTACCCCGACAAGGCCCCCATGGACGAGACCACAGTATCCGTCCGGCGGGTAAAGATTCTCTTTAGTCAGCACATCGGTGCTCCGGCAAAGCCGATGGTCGCACAGGGCGACCGGGTGTCCGCAGGTGATATGATTGCGGCGGCGGGGCAGGGATTGAGTGTTGCCATCCACGCGTCCATCACCGGAAAAGTCTTGGAAGTCAACGAAAGTTTTGCAATTTTAGAATGTGAGAATGGAGGGACAGAAGCATGAGTAGAGCGATTGGAATGATTGAATACAAAACTGTCTCCTCCGGCATTGCGGCGGCAGACCGCATGGTGAAGGCCGCCAACATCGAACTCATTGAGGGCCAGACTGTTTGCCCCGGCAAATACATCGCGCTCTTCGGCGGGGAACTCAGTGCCATCCAGACCGCCATTGATATTGCCGTCCACGGCGATGGGGAGCAGCTTATCAGCACCTTTGTCCTAGGCAACCCCCACGAGGATATTTTCCCCGCCATCTACGGCTCCACCCAGATTGAAAATGTGCGTGCTCTGGGCGTTTTGGAAACCTTCGACGCGGCCACCATCATTGTGGCGGCTGATTTGGCGGCCAAAACAGCGGAGGTGCGGCTCATTGAACTGCGTATCGCCAAGGGGATGTGCGGCAAGTCCTACATGATGCTCACCGGCGAGGTTGCGGCGGTACAGGCCGCCATCGACAGAGCCAAGCAGGGTGCCGGCGAAAACGGGATGTATTTGGACTCCACGGTGATTGCCCAGCCTGATATGCAAATCTGCAAATCCATTCTATAAAGAAGGCGGGTGATACCATGTTGGCACAGGAAAGACGCAATCTGATTCTCGAACAGCTGCAGCAGGAGAAAAGCGTGGTGGTGGCAGAACTCAGCAAGCACTACGACGTGTCAGAGGAGACCATCCGCCGTGATTTAGACCGGCTGGAAAAGGACGGCTTCGCCATCAAAAGCTACGGCGGTGCGGTGATTAACGAGAGTGTCAGCATTGATATGCCCTTCAATATTCGGAAAAAGAGCAATACCGCCGGGAAACGTAAAATCGGAGAGTTGGCGGCCCATCTGGTGAATAACGGCGACCATGTGATTTTGGATGCCAGCAGCACCGCGGTCTTTATCGCCAAGGCACTCAAATCCAAGAAAAACCTCACCATTATCACCAACTCCATCGAAATCATGATAGAGCTGGCCGATATGCCGGACTGGCACATCATCGCCCCCGCAGGGAGCTTGAAGATGGGCTATCTGGCACTGGTAGGCCCTCGTGTGGTGGAGAGCATCCAGCAGTACAATGTGGAAAAAGCGTTTATCTCCTGTAAAGGGATTCACCTTGCCAACGGTGTCACCGACACCAATGAGGACTTTGCCCAGGCAAAGCATGTGATGCTCCACCATGCCAAGGATAAAATCTTGGCGGTGGACAGCTCCAAATTCGGCAGAATCGCCTTCGCCCGCATTGCGGAGACAGACGGGGTGGACATTATCGTCACCGATATGAAACCCCAGCAAGAATGGCTGGATTATTTCGCGGAACACGACATGAAATGTTATTACCCGGAGTAACACGATAGAAACTGCAAACATCCCCACAGCGCAAGAAAATGCGCTGTGGGGATGTTTTTTTATCCACAAAAAAGCATCCCCGGACACTGCAACGGTTGCAGTGCTCGGGGATGCTTTTCAAATTTCAAATTAACCGATGCGGCGACCGCCCACAAAGTACCCGCCGTACCAGCTGGTGTAAATGCTGTCTGTGGTGACGGTGCCACCCACGGTTGAGGCGTGGATAAACTGGCCGCCGCCGATGTAAATGCCCACATGGGAGGTGATGTTGCCGCCGCTGTAAGCGGGGTTGCAGATGAAGAACAAATCGCCGGGCTGCAGTTCGTTCATGCTGTTCACCGGGGTGCCGTAGTTGCGGAACTGGGTGCTGGAGCCGCCGTTCAGGCTGTAGCCCAGCTGCTTGTAGACGTAATAGACAAAGCCGGAGCAATCGAAGGCATTGGGACCCTTGGCACCGGAGACATAGGGCTTGCCAATCTGCTGCTTTGCGATGGCGACAGCCTGAGCACCCAGCGTAGAGGCGGCCTCTGCGGCAGCTTTCTTGGATTTTGCCTCCAGACCCTTGCCGTCGTTGCGGGCACCGGTCTCATCTTTGGAAAGGCGAATATAGTCGCTGCTGACGTAGCCGGTGTTACCATTGTACACAACCCTGTACCAACCGTTGGTGATGCCGGTGATTTTCAGCGCGGTATAGGCGGGGATGGAATCCAGCAGGGCAGAGGCTGTGCCGACACCGGCGCGGAGGTTGAGGGATACGCCGTCGGTGTCCACAACGCCCCAACCCAGAGGGGCCTCCATGGAGAGGGTGGCGTTTAAGTAGTCGGCGGACATGTAGCCTACCAGCGTTTTGTAATCCACTTTGAACCAGCCGTTCACGGCCTGTTCCAGCACCACCACCGCGGCATCTTTGGGCGCTGTGGCGAGAATGTCGGAGTTGCCGTCTGCGGAGGCCCGTAGACGGAGTGCGTCAGCATTCACGGTGCCGCCGCCGTAAACGGCAAAGGCACTGAGGACGCACATGGCACAGAGGGCGGCGGCGACAAGCCCGATTCTGAACAATTTGGTAGTCAGTCTCATGGGTAGGACCTCCGAAAAATAGTTTGTGTGGTGAGTGTCGTGGAAAAGCTTACTTGCCGGAAAGTGCGCGTTCCAGCCAGATTGCGCCGATATCCATGGCGGCGTACAGGCTGTCCTTCTCGCTCTTTTTCACCACGCGGTCGCGGCTTTTCAGGTCCGGGTCGGTGAACTGCAGCTGAATGGCTACCTTAGTGGCAACATCCATGTCCTGTACCTTTTTGCTATCTAAGATGGTCAGCATGATGATATACTTGTCCGCCATGCTGCCGTAATAAATGAGATTGTCCTTCCGGCGAAGGGGGTGACCCTTATAGGTCAGTGGAATGTTCTCGTCTGCCATGTGGCACCTCCAAAAAGTTTGTAACCAAATTGTAACACATTGGAACCCTTATGTCAAATAGTTTCACCACTTATTTTCCTCATTCTTTTGGGATTTTTGTCCAAAATGACGGAGTGTCACCCAGACAGTTTTTGGTGACTGCTGCCCGAAAAGTGTCCACCCAAAGTGTCGCAAAGCTGAGAATCAGCGCGAGCAGCAGCAGGACTGCGCCCCAGCTCATGGGGTACACATAGCGGAGCAGCAAATAGGCACCGTACCCGCCCAGAGCCGCAATTTGGACACAGAGGGCGATGGGCAGCCGCCGCAATTTGACTGTGCAAAGCACCACGGTGAGCACCTCTGCCAGCATAAAATACCGCTCGTGCATATGGGGGAGAAAGAGGGGCACTCCGATGGCGAAAATCACCCCGGCGGTGAGGAGCATTTGGTTCGTCACCCGCTTGCGGACGCAGAATAAAAAGACCAGCACCGCCGCCACAACGAGAAACGCCGCGGCAATGCCCAGTTTTGCCAGCAGTTTTTCGTCCACCGGGGCACCGTAGGGAATCAGCGCGAAAATCGAGGGGGCGTTGAGGGTGAGAGCGGGGTAGGTGGAGGTCTGGTCGATATAGACGGACAAAATGTCCCACAGCGGCTTGCCCAACAGGAGCGCGGGCAGGATGGTGGCAAAGTACCCCACAGGAAAGAGGAGCAGATGGCGGAATTTCACCCGGCCCGCAAACCAAAAAGCGCACCACAGCGGCAGGAGAAAAATCGCCTGAAGCTTAAAGGAAAACGCCGCCGACAACAGGAGCACCGAGGCCACCGGCTGATGCTTCATAGCGGCGGCCATGGCCAGCAGCACCAGTGCGGCATAAACGCTGTCGCACTGACCCCAGTAGGCCCCGTTTAACACCACGGTGGGGAGCAGGAGCAGGACGGAAAACACCGCAGCGGGGGCGTGGCTGTCCGGCTGACAGAGGGTTTTGGTGAGCCGCAGTCCGCCCCAGGCCAGCAGTACGTCAAAAAGAACGGAGAAAAGCTTGATGAGGTACAAATCCGGCACGCCAAAGTAGGAAATCAGTGCCATAAAGTAGAGGTAGGGGGCGTTGTAGTTGCCAACCGGCAGTTTCACCGCGGCAAAGCCGCCGTTATCCCGAAAAAATGCCGCCCACTGCGAGAGGAAATCCTTGTAGTCGTAGCTCTGGTAGTCCAAAAGAAAGACCCGCAAAAAGATGGCAAGGCCGATGGGGAGCAGGCACATGCACAGCGTCGAGGGTTCAAATCCCTCGTGGAACAGCAGTAGTACCGCCAGTCCCACTACAAACCCCAGTAGCAGCAGGACCGTCAGCCTGTCCCAAACGGTACCCAGAGTGAGTGTGGTGGTAGCCACAAGGCCCAGCAGCAAAAATAGCAGCCCGCCCCCGCAAAAGGAAAGGGCGAGCCAGGGCCGTGAGCCCAGATTGTGGGAGTCCAAACAAAGTCACCTCCATGACGCAAGTTCCATAATAAAATAAAGCACTTTTGCGGCTATTTGATTGTAGCTAATCGGATACTCCGTAGTGAAGTTATATCATAAAAAAGCAAAAACATCAATCGGTGAAGATTGATGTTTTTTGCGTTGAAGCCCATTTTTGAATGTTGGAGGAGCGGTTTAGAAAATCACGATTCCGCAGTCGGGGCTGCTTTCTTGCGAAGCCACTGGCGCAGCAACGCGGCGCATTGCACCAGCAGCACCACAAGCAGTACCAGTCGGATGTAATCCCCGCAGACTTGAATGAGGGACACCATCCCCTGATTGAACGGTTTATGTGACTGGGGCGTTAAAAGAAAGTGGCGAACTAGCCCGTTTTGTGCAAAGCCGAAGCCCACCAGCAGCAATAAATTTGCCAGCGTCAGCAAACCATGCTTGCGGTTGAGGGTCAGCGCGACCTTGCGGAAGGACCACAGCGTCAGGCAGATGAGCAAAATGCCTCCGAGAAACTGCCCCCAACCAATG
The DNA here is from genome assembly GCA_036647315.1 of Oscillospiraceae bacterium. Taxonomy (GTDB): domain Bacteria; phylum Bacillota; class Clostridia; order Oscillospirales; family Oscillospiraceae; genus JAVXKN01. The sequence goes on from JAVXKN010000001.1 coordinate 42,196, forward strand.
GCGAGCCGCATATAGTTCATAGAGGGCTCAAACTGGGGGGTGAGCTGAATGATGCGCCAAGTAATTCCGGAGGCATAGCGGAGATACAGGTCTGCCGAGAGGTAGAGGGCCCACCCGCACCACAGCCCGGTCCGCCGGCGGGTGTACAGGCAGAGCAGTCCGCAGAGCAAA
>JAVXKN010000002.1:0-28484 GCA_036647315.1 Oscillospiraceae bacterium
CCCTTGGACATGGATTCACGGCGCAGCAGATGCACCAGCCCGTCCGTTGCGGAGCGGACGGCCATGCCCTTTACGCCGTAGCAATTGGTGGCGGCGGCACCGGTGATGTTAGAGAACACATCGCTGCTGATGGAAATTTCTCCAATTTCATTTTGTAGTTTCATAGAAATCCTGCCTTTCTTCGGAACTTTGGTTTGAGATTAGGGGGCATTTCTTTTCATTCATCATGTTATTGTATTCTATTTTGCCGTAAATTACAAGGGAAAAAGTTTCAATAGGTGATTGTAATTTGGTTTCAAATCGTGTAAAATAGGGATACTAACAGAAAGTAGGAGGCGATGAACCATGAAGGTTGCCCGTTTTGTCCTGAAGTTAACGACCATTTGTCTGGCAATTACAGCGGTTGCGTGCTGCATCGTAGCATATTGGGATCAAATTGCAGATTTCTTTGGCATGCTCAAGGAAAAGGTTTCCGACGGAGCCTGCTGCTGCCACCATGAGAGCGACGACTACGCAGACTGGGACGAATAACGTCCAGGGGGGACTTTGTCCCCCCTGGATACAAAAAACCACCGGCCTGCGGGCTGGTGGTTTTTTGATACCCCCCTCGCCCTCGCACGGCGAGGGCGTCGTGGCCCAAGGCCACGGGCAGCGGTGTTTTTGGCGGGCACAGCTCGCCAAAAACGGGAGTTTTAATTTATTCGCACCGTGTGCGAATTTGGGGCTTCGCCCCCGTCTTTCGTAGAGCCTTCCCCTTAGGGGAAGGTGGCACAGCCCCGCGGGGCTGTGGCGGATGAGGGCTTTCGTCCTATTCCTGTTCTTTAGAACACCTCTCCTTCCTTTACCTAAAAAAGTCCGCCGGTTCATTGAACCGGCGGACTTTTTGTTGCGTTACTTACTTATACAGTTCCTGAAGCTTCACCAGGTGCTCGTAGCGAGCCTTGGCGGCTTCTTCGTTCTGTGCAAAGAGTTCCTTGGCGCGCTCGGGGAAGGCGCGGGTGAGGGAGGAATAGCGGGCCTCATTCATCAGGAATTCCTGATAGCCGCCGGCGGGAGCCTTGCTGTCCAGCGTGAACGGGGTCTTGCCCTCTGCCTTGTTGGCGGGGTTGAAGCGGAACAGGTTCCAATAGCCGCAATCCACAGCCTTCTTCATCTCGATCTGGCAGTTCTGCATGCCGCCCTTGATGGAGTGCATCTCGCAGGGGGAGTAGCCGATGACCAGAGACGGGCCGTGATAGGCCTCGGCCTCACGGATGGCAGCCAGGGTCTGGTTCTGGTTCGCGCCCATAGCCACCTGGGCCACATACACATAACCATACTGCATGACGATTTCTGCCAGAGACTTCTTGGCCATGGACTTGCCGGCTGCGGCAAACTGTGCCACCTGGCCGATGTTGGAGGCCTTAGAGGCCTGCCCGCCGGTGTTGGAATAGACTTCAGTATCGAAGACCATGACGTTTACATCTTCGCCGGTGGAGAGGACGTGGTCCAGACCGCCGTAGCCGATGTCGTATGCCCAGCCGTCGCCGCCGAAAATCCAAGTGGACTTCTTGACCAGATATTCCTGCTCCTGCAGGATGCCGCCGGCCACAGGGCAGCCGGCCTTTTTGGCGGCTTCCAAAGCGGGAATGAGGGCATCCACTGCGGGGGGATTCAGTGCGCCGTCGTCACGGGTGTCTAAGAAGGTCTTGATGAGAGCCTTGGTGGCCTCGGGGGTCTTGTCGCCGTTCATCATCTCGGTGAGCTGCCCAATCAGACGCTCACGGATGGTCTTCTGGCCCAAGTGGAGACCCAAACCGTGCTCTGCGTTATCCTCAAAGAGGGAGTTTGCCCATGCGGGGCCCTTGCCCTTTTTGTCCACGGTGTAGGGGGAAGTGGCGGCAGGACCGCCCCAGATGGAGGAGCAGCCGGTGGCGTTGGAGATATACATACGGTCGCCGCAGACCTGCGTAACCAAACGTGCGTAAGCGGTTTCGGCGCAGCCGGCGCAAGCACCGGAGAACTCCAACAGGGGCTGCTTAAACTGGCTGTCCTTCACGCTTGTGATGCTCTCCATGTCGGTCTTAGGCGCAACCTTGGAGACCATGTAGTTGAACACGCCCTGCTGTGCGGCCTCGTCTGCCTGGGGCACCATTTTCAGGGACTTGGTGGGGCAGGTGGTGACGCAGACGTTGCAGCCCATGCAGTCCAGAGGAGAAATAGCCAGAGTGTACTGATAGACACCCTTGCCCTTGCCGGCCTTAATGTCCACAATCTTAGCGTCCTTAGGTGCATTCTTTGCCTCGTCGGCAGTGAGTGCGAAGGGACGGATGGTGGCGTGGGGGCAGACGTAGGAGCACTGGTTACACTGGACGCAGGAAGCGGCATCCCAAGTGGGAACGGAGACAGCCACGCCGCGCTTCTCATAAGCGGCTGCGCCCTGCTCAAAGGTACCGTCCACATGGTTCACGAACGCGGAAACAGGAAGGCTGTCGCCGTCCATCTTCGCAACAGGTGCCATGATGCCGGTGACCATCTTGACGGTGGCGGCACGGCCCTCGGGTGCGGCGGCGGCGGGAGCGTCAACAGCGGTGGCCCAGCTGGCGGGGATTTCCACCTTCACAAAGGCAGTTGCGCCCATGTCGATGGCCTTGTGGTTCATGTCCACCACGTCCTGGCCCTTTTTCAGGTAGGAATGGGTGGCGGCGTCCTTCATGTAGCCGATGGCCTCTGCCTCGGGCATGACCTTGGCAAGCTTGAAGAATGCGGACTGGAGAATGGTGTTGTTGCGCTTGCCCATGCCAATTTCGATGGCAAGGTCAATGGCGTTGATGGTGTACACCTGCACGTTGTTTTTCGCGACATAACGCTTGGCAATGGCGGGGAAATGCTGGTCCAATTCCTCAGGGGTCCACTGGCAGTTGATGAGGAAGGTACCGCCGGGCTTCACGTCACGGACCATGGGATAACCCTTAATAATGTAGGAGGGGTTATGGCAGGCGACGAAGTCGGCCTTATTGATGTAGTACGGGCTCTTGATGGGCTTGTCGCCGAAACGGAGATGGGAAACCGTCACGCCGCCGGTCTTCTTGGAGTCGTACTGGAAATAGGCCTGTACAAATTTATCGGTATGGTCGCCGATAATCTTGATGGAGTTCTTGTTGGCACCCACGGTACCGTCGCCGCCCAGACCCCAGAACTTGCACTCGATGGTGCCCGCTGCTGCGGTGTTGGGGGAGGATTCAGCCTCGGGGAGGGACATATTGGTGACGTCGTCCTTGATGCCGATGGTGAACTGACGCTTGGCGTCGGCCTTCTTCATCTCGTCGTAAACGGCGAAGACGGAGGAAGGGGGGGTGTCCTTGGAGCCTAAGCCGTAACGGCCGCCGATAATCTGGGCCTGACGGTTTGCGTTTGCAAAGGCGGTGACCACGTCCAGATAGAGGGGCTCACCCTGTGCGCCGGGCTCCTTGGTGCGGTCGAGGACGGCGATTTTGGTTGCGGTCTTGGGAATGGCAGCCAGCATCTTCTCGGGGCAGAACGGACGATAGAGACGGACCTTCAGGATGCCCACCTTTTCGCCGTGTGCGTTTAAGTAGTCGATGACTTCCTCAGCCACGTCGCAGATGGAGCCCATGGCGATGATGACACGGTCTGCATCGGGTGCGCCGTAGTAGTTGAAGAGCTGATAGTCGGTGCCCAGCTTTTTGTTGACCTTGCCCATGTAGTCCTCTACGATGGCGGGGAGGTCTTCATAGTAGGAGTTGCAGGCCTCGCGGTGCTGGAAGAAAATGTCGCCATTTTCGTGAGAGCCGCGCATGACAGGGCGCTCGGGGTTCAGACTGCGCTTGCGGAATGCGTTCACAGCGTCCATGTCCACCATCTCGGCAAGATCGTCGTAATCCCAAATCTGAACCTTCTGAATCTCGTGGGAGGTACGGAAACCGTCGAAGAAGTTGATGAAGGGGACACGGCCCTTGATGGAGGCCAGATGGGCAACCGCGCCCAAGTCCATGACCTCCTGAGGATTGGTCTCTGCCAGCATGGCAAAGCCGGTCTGGCGGCAGGCCATCACGTCGGAGTGGTCGCCAAAGATGTTCAGAGCCTGAGTAGCCAGAGTACGGGCGGAGACGTGGAACACGCAGGGGAGCAGTTCGCCGGCGATTTTGTACATGTTGGGAATCATCAGCAGCAGACCCTGGGATGCGGTGTAGGTGGTGGTGAGCGCACCGGCTGCCAGTGCGCCGTGGACGGTGCCGGACGCGCCGCCCTCCGACTGCATTTCTACCACATTGACGGTGGTGCCAAAGATGTTCTTGCGGCCTGCGGCGGCCCACTGGTCAACGTTGTCGGCCATAGGGCTGGACGGGGTGATGGGATAAATACCTGCTACCTCAGTAAACGCATACGAGACGTGGGCAGCGGCGGTATTACCGTCCATTGTTTTGAGCTTTCTTGCCATTGTATATGGTCCTCCTTTGGTTATTTTCTTTTTAAGCCCCTCTATGCTATCACTTTCTGTACCATTTGTAAATTACAATGTATCAAAAGACTGCTAAAATTTTCTCCAAGATTGCAAAATTTTCGGAAATCATGTATACTGAGAGCAAAATTACCACAAAGTTGCCGCAAAACCCACTGCGGATTTTTCAAAAGGGTGTGTGCTTATGGTCTGCAAAGTGCTCTCGCTGGGACTCCACGGTGTCACCGGCTATTCCGTCACCGCGGAATGTGACCTGTCCGGCGGACTGCCGAACTTCGACATTGTAGGCCTGCCCGATGCCGCCGTGAAAGAGGCCCGGGAGCGGGTGCGCGCCGCCATCAAAAACTGCGGCTTTCGGTTCCCAGTCTCCCGCATTACGGTGAATTTGGCCCCCGCCAACCGCCGCAAAGCGGGCACGGTTTACGATTTGCCCATTTTGGTGGGCATTTTGTCCGCCGGTGGGCAGATTCCACCGTTGGAGCCGGACTGCTGTTTCGTGGGGGAACTGTCCCTCTCCGGAAACGTCCGAGGGGTCGCCGGAATGCTCCCCATGGCGTTGGCGGCAAAGCGGGACGGCATCAAAACCCTCTACGTCCCACAGGATTCCGCCGCCGAGGCCACCCTTGCCGGGGGCATGACGGTATACCCTGTCTCCACCGTCCCCCAACTGGTGGCCCATCTGCGGGGGGAGGAGCGAATCCCCGCCGCGCCGGAATGGCAGGGGGAGACTACGCCCGCCGCCGTCCCGGATTTCTCGGAAGTGAAGGGCCAAGAAAACGTGAAGCGGGCTCTTGAAATTGCAGCGGCTGGCGGCCATAATATTCTCATGTGTGGCCCGCCCGGCTCCGGCAAGAGTATGTTAGCCCGCCGACTGCCCTCGATTTTACCGGATATGTCCCGACGGGAGGCCTTGGAGGCCACGGAGATTTACTCCGTCATGGGCCTCACGTCCAAAGAGCAGCCCATGCTGACCCAGCGGCCTTTCCGCGCCCCACATCACACAGTTTCCGGCATGGCGATGGCAGGGGGCGGCAACCCGGTCCCCCGCCCCGGCGAAATTTCTCTGGCCCACCACGGGGTGCTGTTTTTGGACGAGCTGCCGGAATTCCACAAGGACGTTTTAGAGGTCCTCCGCCAGCCCCTAGAGGAGGGCAAAGTCCAAATTTCCCGCGCCGCCGCCACCGAGGTCTACCCCAGCCGGTTTATGCTGGTGTGCGCCATGAACCCCTGCAAGTGCGGGTGGTACGGGCACCCCTCCGGCCGGTGCAAGTGCGACCCCCGGGCGGTGGAAAAATACACCGCCAAACTCTCCGGCCCGCTTTTAGACCGGATTGACCTCTTTATCGAAGTCCCCGCGCTGGAATTTGAAGAACTGTCCCAGCGGCCGGAAAAAACCGAGACTTCCGCGGAAATTCGGCTCCGTGTCAACGCCGCCCGCGCGTTGCAAGCAGAGCGTTTCGGCACTGACGGCCCCGACTGCAACGCCCACATGGAGCAGCGGGAACTGGCGGACTTCTGCCAGCTGGACGAGGATTCCCAGGCACTGATGAAGGGTGCTTTTGAAAAAATGGGCCTGACCGCCCGGAGCTACGACAGGATTTTGCGGGTGTCCCGCACCATCGCCGATTTAGAGGGAAGCAGGCGCATTGAGCTACACCATCTGGCAGAGGCGCTACAATATCGGTCTACCACATATTTAAGGAGATAATTTATGAACGAAATGATACTCTTAAAGCAGGGCGAAATGGTGCTCAAGGGAGCCAACCGCCGCAGCTTTGACGAAAAATTCATCAGCAATGCCCGCCGCCGCCTGAAGCCTTTTGGCTCTTTTCAGGTGTACACCCGCCAGTCCACCACCTATGTGGAACCCCAGAACGACGACTGCGACTTTGAAGCCGCCTTTGACGCCATGTGCAAGCTGTTCGGCGCCGTGGGGGTCTCCCGTGCCCGCGGCTGTGAAAAGGACAAGGACGCCATGCTGGAAACGGCGAAAACCTACCTGAAAGACCAGCTGATGGGGGCAAAAACCTTTAAGGTGGAGAGTAAACGTGCCGACAAGTCCTTCCCCATGACCTCCATCCAGCTCTCCCAGTATGTGGGCGGCGAACTGCAGGAACTGTTCCCCCATCTGGCGGTGGATGTCCACAACCCGGAGCTCACCGTCCAGTTAGAAGTGCGTGATTACGCCGCCTTTGTCCACGCAAACCCCCAGCCCGGCGCGGGCGGTCTGCCTGTGGGCATCAACGGCAAGGCGGTGTCCCTCCTCTCCGGCGGCATCGACTCCCCGGTCTCCTCGTGGATGATGGCAAAGCGCGGACTGGAACTGGAAATGGTCCACTTTTTCTCACCCCCCTACACCTCCCCGGAGGCCAAACAAAAAGTCCTAGACCTTGCCAAGCTTTTAACGCCGTGGTGCGGCAGAGTGCGGGTCCATGTGGTCCCCTTCACCGCCATTCAGGAGGAACTGCGGCGGAAGTGCCCGGAGGAACTGTTCACCATCATCATGCGCCGGTTTATGATGCGGATTGCCGCCCGGGTGGCACATTTGACCGCCGCCCACGCCTTAGTCACCGGCGAGAGTTTGGGACAGGTAGCCAGCCAGACCATGCTGGCTATGAACTGCACCGGAAACGTGGTGGATATGCCCATTTTCCGCCCTGTGGTGGGGATGGACAAGGAGGAAATCGTCCAAATTGCCCGGAGAATCGGCACTTTCGAGACCTCCATTCAGCCCTTTGAGGACTGCTGCACCGTCTTTACCCCCAAGCACCCCCGCACCCGGCCCAAGATGGACGAGGTGGATGCCGCCGAGGCGGATTTGGACATTCAGGCTCTGGTGGACGACGCGGTGCACAACATCGAGCGCATCACCATTAACGTGTAAATTTCAGGGGCGGCAATCCGCCGCCCCTCTTTTTTCTCAATTTTGAGGAGGCAAATGCCATGGCGCACAATGTGGAACTGATTTCCGTGGGAACCGAGCTGCTTTTGGGGAATATTCTCAATACCGATGCCCAATTTCTCTCCCAAGAACTGGCGAAACTGGGGCTAAACGTCTACTATCACACCGTGGTGGGCGACAATCCACAAAGGCTCACCCAGGCGGTGAATTTGGCGAAAACACGGGCGGATATCATCATCACCACCGGTGGTTTAGGCCCCACCTGCGACGATTTAACCAAGGAGACGCTGGCTGCTTGCTTCGGCAAAAAGCTGGTTTTAGACCTTGATAGTCAGCGGCACATGGAGGAATACTTCAAAAAGGGTCTCAAAACCTGCGCCATCCCCAAAAGCAACGAAAAACAGGCTTATTTGCCGGAAAACTGCGTGGTGTTCCAAAACGACTGGGGGACAGCACCGGGCTGTGCCTTTGAGGCGGAGGGTGTCCACGTCCTCATGCTCCCCGGCCCGCCGGGAGAGTGCACCCCCATGTTTTTGCATTGCGCCCTCCCCTATCTGAAAAATCTCTCCGGGGAAACCATCCTCTCCCGCTCCCTGCGGCTGTTCGGTCTGGGGGAATCGGCGGTGGAGGAGGTGCTCCGCGACCGGATGAATTCCCTCCAAAACCCCACGCTGGCCCCCTATGCCAAGGAGGGGGAGGTGGAACTGCGCATCACCGCCAAGGCAGAAAATGAGGCGGCGGCGCGGGCACTGATTGCCCCGGTGGAGGTGGAAGTCCGCAAGCTGTTCGGCGACCAGATTTACGGCGCAGATGTAGGCTCCTTAGAGGAAGTGGTGCTGGCCCTGCTGACGGAAAAGAACCTGACTTTAGGCTGTGCCGAGTCCTGCACCGGGGGGCTTATCGCCAAACGCATCACCGATTTGCCCGGTGCCTCCGCAGTGTTTCTGGGGGGCATTGTCAGCTATACCAACGCCGTGAAGCACGATGTTTTAGGGGTCCCCCAGGACACCTTAGACCGCTATGGCGCAGTCTCCCCCCAAGTTGCCGCCGCCATGGCGGAGGGGGCGCGGCACGTCCTAAACTGCGACCTTGCCCTCTCCACCACCGGCGTTGCCGGCCCCGCCTCCGACGAAAACGGAAACCCGGTAGGCCTTGTGTACGTTGGGCTTGCTGACAAAAACGGCACCACGGTGCGGGAGCTTCATCTGGGGTCTGTCCGCAGTCGCACCCGGACACGCGCCGCCAGCACCGCCTTCGACATGGTGCGCCGCGCGGTACTTTAACCGCCTTGACAGGCAAAACGCTGCTGTGTTTCAGCCCTCTCCGCCGCCATTTCCCTATCTGCCAAAAAGGTGTTCAATGGTGATTTTACCCAAAGCAAATAGCCCACCCCGACAAAAAAGGGCGGCGATTGATGTACTCAATCGCCGCCCTTTTATCATCTTTATGCCTGTTTTGTGCCGCCGAATTCCGACAGCTTCAGCTGTTTGTTCCGCTCGGAGGTCCACTGGATAGACCAGCTGGAGGCAAAGAGCAGCAGCTGATTGCCCTTGTAATCCTCCACCAATTTCACGTCGGTGCCCAGATTTAATTCGTCCTCTCGCACCGGCTCGCCGCTCTCCGTTTCAATCCACCGCAGATACTCGTAGGGCAGGCCCTCCATGTAGAGCTCCACGTTGTATTCGTTCCGCAGGCGGTATTCCAGCACGTCGAACTGCAGGGTACCCACAACGCCCACGATGACCTCCTCCATGCCGGAATAGGGGGTTTTGAACATCTGAATGGCACCCTCCTGGGCGATTTGCTCCATCCCCTTGGCGAACTGTTTGCGCTTCATGGTGTCCACCGAGCGGACACGCATAAAGTGCTCCGGCGCGAAGGTGGGGATGGGGTCGAAAGAGAACTTTTTTGAGGGGGAACAGAGGGTGTCCCCGATGGAGAAAATGCCCGGGTCGAAAACCCCGATAATGTCCCCGGCGTAGGCCTCCTCAATCATTTCACGCTCTGCCGCCATCAGCTGTTGGGGGCGGGAGAGGCGAATTTTCTTCCCCTCCTGAACGTGGTAAACCTCTTTGTCCGCGTCAAATCTGCCGGAGACCACCCGCATAAAGGCGATGCGGTCGCGGTGGGCCTTGTTCATGTTGGCCTGAATTTTGAACACGAAGGCGGAAAAATCGTCCTCCATGGAATCCACCACCAAACCGTTTGCCGTCCGAGGGAGGGGCGGGGTGGTGAGTGCCAAAAACTCCTCCAAAAAGGACTCGATGCCAAAACTTTGGAGTGCGGAACCGAAGAACACCGGGGACAGCTTTCCGTGGCGCACACGGTCTAAGTCGAAGTCGCAGGACGCGCCGTCCAGCAGTGCCACGTCGTCGCAGAGTTGCCCGTGGAGTTTTTCGCCTAGGAGTGCGTCCAAATTGGGGTCGCCCAGTTTCACCTCGGTGGTGACGGCGGCCTTTGAGCCGCCCTGACTGGCAAAGTGCAAAATAGCCTGCTTTTTGCGGCTGTACACGCCCTTAAAATCCTTGCCGCTGCCGATGGGCCAGTCCATGGCGTAGGTGTCCATGCCCAGTTCCTTTTCAATCTCCTCGCAGAGTTCAAAGGGGTCGCGGGCCTCACGGTCCATCTTGTTCACGAAGGTGAAAATGGGAATATCCCGCATGGCGCAGACCTTGAACAGCTTGCGGGTCTGTGCCTCCACGCCCTTGGCGGCATCGATAACCATGACGGCGGAGTCCGCCGCCATCAGGGTGCGGTAGGTGTCCTCGGAGAAGTCCTGATGCCCCGGGGTGTCCAAAATATTGATGCAAAAGCCGTCATACTGAAACTGCATGACGGAGGACGTGACGGAAATACCGCGCTGCTTTTCAATCTCCATCCAGTCGGAGGTGGCGGCGCGGGTATTTTTTTTGCCCTTTACCACGCCGGCCTGGGCGATGGCCCCGCCGTAGTACAGGAATTTTTCCGTGAGGGTGGTTTTACCGGCATCCGGGTGGGAGATGATGGCAAACGTGCGGCGGCGGCTAATTTCTGATTCGTATTTTGACAAGGGAAATCCCTCCAAATTATTTAGATTTGCTTGAAGTTTGGCTTTTTACATGGGACTCCCTCCAAGTTGTGTTACATTGTGTCAGTCTGAACGATAAATTATATCATGGTAGAGGGGGAAATTGCAAGTGGCATCCGAACGTACAACAAACCGCCCAGTTCCCCCCATCTGTGAAAGGAGCGATTCAATGAAGCTCACACAGCAATTTTTGACCCAGAACGACTGCTTTTCCGGCGGTCGTACCATGACTGTCCGAGGGGTGATGGTTCATTCCACAGGGGTGGCACAGCCCAGCCCACAGGCCTTTATCCGCCAGTGGAACAAGCAGGATGTCCCGGTCTGCGTCCACGCTTTTGTCTGCGAAACGGGGGTCATTCAGACCCTGCCGTGGAACCGCCGGGGCTGGCACGCAGGGACTGGCACTTCCGGCAGAAGTGCCAACAATACCCACATTTCCTTCGAGATTTGCGAGCCAAAAGGCCACACCTACGCCGGCGGCACCATGCTGAATTACGACGTGGCAAAAAATGCAGACTACTTCGCAAAAATCTACCAGAACGCCGTAGACCTCACCGCCATGCTCTGCACAGAATACCGCCTCAATCCCCTGCAGGACGGAGTGGTGATTTGCCACAGCGAGGGCTACCGCCGGGGGGTGGCCAGCAACCACGCAGACGTGGAGCAGTGGTTTCCCAAGCACGGCAAAACCATGGATGCATTTCGGGCAGATGTTAGTAAAGCGATGAAAGGAGATGACGATATGACAGCAGCAGAGGTACAGAAAATCGTAGCAGAAACCATGGGGGCGCGGCTCCCGGAGGCCATCGCGGCGGCCCTCAAGGCCCACGATGCCCTCTTTCTCTACAAGACCTTGGCGGACATTCCCCAGTGGGGGCAGGAGACCGTGAAAAATCTCATAGCCTCCGGGGCCCTCAAGGGCGACGACTCCGGCAACCTGAATATCTCCCATGATCTGCTCCGCGCCCTAGTGATTCTGGGCCGCAGCAAATAGTCAAAAAATACCCGACGTGTAACAACGTCGGGTATTTTTTTGCTCTGATATTGTGTTTTTAGCCTCCGAGGTAGGCTTTCTTTACGTCCTCGTCCGCCAGTAGGGCGGAGGCCGGGGCGGTTTTGAGGACACGGCCGGTTTCCAGAACGTAGCCCCGGTCCGCGACCGAGAGGGCCATCTGGGCGTTTTGCTCCACCAGCAGCACCGTGGTGCCCGCCTTGTGGAGGGTTTGGATAATCTCGAAAATCTGGTCCACCAGAATGGGGGCAAGGCCCATGGACGGCTCATCCAGCATCAGCAGTTTGGGGCTGGACATGAGCGCGCGGCCCATAGCAAGCATCTGCTGTTCGCCGCCGGACAGGGTGCCCGCGATTTGGCGGCGGCGTTCCTTCAGCCGGGGAAACTGCTCGTAAACCCGGGCCAAACCGGGGTCAACCACGCTGTTAGACTGGGTAAACGCGCCCATTTCCAAATTCTCCTCCACCGTCATTTGGAGGAAAATCCGCCGGCCCTCCGGGACGTGGGCCAAGCCCTGACTCACCAGCTTGTGGGGAGGGACGTTTGAAATATTCCGGTCCAAAAAAGTCACAGAGCCGGTGCGGCTGCGCAGTAGCCCCGATACCGTCTGCAGGATGGTGGACTTGCCCGCGCCGTTGGCACCGATGAGGGTGACGATTTCCCCCTCGTCTACATGGAAGGAAATGTCCTTCACGGCGTGGATGGCACCATAATAAACGTTGATATTTTCCACATTCAGCATCATGGTTAGCCCTCCTTCCTTGTGCCCAGATAGGCCTCAATCACCGTGGGGTTGTTCATAATCTCTTCGGCGGTGCCCTTGGCGATAATCTGACCGAAGTTCAATACGCAGATGCCCTCGCAGATGCCCATGACCAGGCTCATATCGTGCTCGATGAGCAAAATGGCGATTTGGAACATATCCCGGATTTTGACGATGTTCTCCATCAGCTCCGCAGTCTCCGACGGGTTCATGCCGGCAGCCGGCTCATCCAGCAGCAGGAGGGACGGATTGGTGCCCAGCGCACGGACGATTTCCAGACGACGCTGTGCGCCGTAGGGCAGGCTCCCCGCCTTCATCTTTGCCATGTCCTGCATATCGAAGATGGACAGCAGCTCCATGGCACGGTCGTGGGCGATTTTTTCTTCCTTCCAGTACCCCGGCAGGCGGAACACGCCCTGGAACATGCCGTAATTGATGTGGTTGTGGAGGCCCAATTTGACGTTATCCTCCACGGTGAGGTTATCAAACAGGCGGATATTTTGGAAGGTGCGGGCGATGCCCATTTTGTTCACCTGAACGGTGGTTTTGCCGGAGGTGTCCATGCCGTCCAGCAGGATGGTGCCACGGGTGGGCTGGTAGACCTTGGTAAAGAGGTTAAAGACGGTGGTTTTGCCCGCGCCGTTGGGGCCAATGAGACCGGCGATTTCCGTCCTACCAATGGCCATGTTGAAGTCGTTTACGGCGGTGAGGCCGCCAAAGTCGATGCCCAAATGCCGTGCCTCCATGATGGGGGACTTGTCAATGTCACGCTCGGGGATGATGTTGGTGCTGGGCACCGGCACCAGTCGGGTGGTGGGTCGTTCGGGTCTAGGCATTTGTGGTACCCCCCTTCTTGGCGGTTTTTCCAAAGAGTTTCACTTTGATTTTACGGATAAAGTCCTTAAAGCCCTGGTTGTTGGTGACTAACATCACCAGAATGAGGACGATGGCGTACACCAGCATCCGATAGTCGTTGAACTGGCGGAGCAGCTCGGGGAGGACGGTGAGTGCCGCCGCGGCGATGATAGAGCCCCACATATTGCCCAGACCGCCCAGCACCACGAACACCAGAATCAAAATGGAGGTGTTGAAGTCGAACTTGTTGGCGATGACGGTGGAGAAATTCATGGCGAACAGGGTTCCTGCCGCGCCGGCTAGGGCGGCGGAGGTGACGAAGGCCATCAGCTTATATTTGGTGACGTTGATGCCCACGCTCTCGGCGGCGATGCGGTTATCCCGCAGGGCCATAATGGCGCGGCCCGAGCGGCTGTTCACCAGATTGAGAATGATAAAGAGGGTCACTAAAATCAGCACAAATCCGGCGGTGAAGGTGGCGATTTTCGGGATGCCGGAAATGCCCATGGGGCCGGAGAGGAGTACCGTTCCGCCCTCGCCCAAATTCATGGTGTCCTTCAGCATGGAGAAGTGGAGCCCGCTTTTATCCATGCCCACATAGAGGTTATTGATGAGGCTCTTGATAATCTCGCCAAAGGCAAGGGTGACGATGGCAAGATAGTCGCCGTTAAGCCGCAGGACGGGGATGCCCACCAGCAGTCCGGCAATACCGGCACAGATGGCACCGATGAACATCGCCACAAAGAGCCGCAGGGGCGCGAAGGGAATGGTAGCCTGCAGGCTCATGGCGGCGATAACGCCGGAGAACGCGCCCACGCTCATAAAGCCGGCGTGACCCAGAGACAGCTCCCCCAAAATGCCCACGGTGAGGTTCAGAGACAGGGCCATCACCACATAGGCGCAGATGGGCACCAACTGCCCCTGCAAAGAGGAGGAGATTCCGCCGCCGCCGATGGCCAGTTGGAGCACCAGAAAAGCGACGATAACCAGTCCGTAGGTAAAGGTATTTTTCCGGGTGGTTTTGCTCAGACGATTAAACTTTTTCATATCCCCACCCTACACTTTCTCGCTGACGCGCTTGCCCAGCAGTCCGGCAGGCTTCACCAGCAGTACGATAATGAGAACGGCGAACACGATAGCGTCGGAGAGCTGGGTGGAGATATACGCCTTGGCGAAAATCTCGATAATGCCCAGTACCACGCCGCCCAAAAGTGCGCCGGGGATAGACCCGATGCCGCCGAACACCGCCGCCGTAAAGGCCTTGATGCCGGGCATGGAGCCGATGGTGGGGGTTAAAGTCTGGTAAGTAGAGCACAAAAGAACACCCGCAACAGCCGCCAGTGCCGAGCCGATGGCAAAGGTGACGGAAATTGTGGTGTTCACGTTAATACCCATAAGCTGGGCCGCGCCCTTGTCCTCAGAGACAGCACGCATGGCCTTGCCCATTTTGGTTTTGCCGGTAAAGAAGGTGAGGCCAATCATAATGACCACGCAGGCCAGCACGGTGACGATAGTGGTGTGGGAGATGCGCAGGGCACCCCCGAACAGCTCCACAGAGCCGTCCCCAAAGAGTTTGGGGAAGGATTTGGTGTCCGACGTCCACAGCAGCTGGGCGGCGTTTTGGAGAAAATAACTCATGCCGATGGCGGTGATTAAAACCGCCAGTGAGGGGGCGGCACGGAGGGGCTTATAGGCCAGCCGCTCAATGAGCACGCCCAAAATGGTACACAAAAGCATGGCCAGCACCACGCCAATCACCGGCGGCAGGTGGAAACTGGCCACCCCGTAAAAGCAAACATACGCGCCCACCATAATCACGTCACCGTGAGCAAAGTTTAGCATCTTCGCAATGCCGTACACCATGGTGTACCCCAGTGCAATAATGGCGTAAACGCTGCCCAGACTGATGCCGTTAATCAGATGGGAAAGGAAAATCATAAACACAACACACACTCCTTTTTAGGTTCTCTAGGTAAGCTCTGATTATCGCAAATGCCGCCGGCAACGCCGGCGGCATTTGCGCAGCTCTATCAAATTTTATGCAAATTCTATGGTTTGGTCCAGGCTTAGTCCATGCCCACATAGCCGCCGTTTTGAATGACCATGCCCTTGGGGGACTTGGAAACCGCGCCGGTCTTATCCCATGTCATGCCCGCGCCGGTGAGGCCGTCAACGGAGATGGTGGGGAATACGGCGACCAGCTTCTCGCAGATTTCTTGAGCGGTCATATCCGGGGTGCAGCCTGCGGCTTCCAGTGCCTGCTTGTAGGCGTAGACGCAGTCATATGCGTCGGCGGCAAACTGGTTGGGAAGGCTCTCGTACTTTTCCTGATAGGTCTTTACAAAGGCGGCGGTGCGCTCGTCAGTGGAGTCCGCGTTAAAGGGGGTGAGGAGCATGACGCCCTCGGCAAGGGTCTTGTCGAAGCCCTCGATGGAGAGGATGCCGTCCATGCCGTCCACGCCGAAGAACTTGGGCGCGTAGCCCATGGACTTGGCCTGAGAGAGAATGAGAGAGGCGGGGGTGTAGTACATGGGGAGGAATACCAGCTCTGCGCCGGCGTTCTTCGCCTCGGTGAGCTGAACGTTAAAGTCGGTGTCGTTGCCGTCGGCAAAGGTGCTGTTGGCGACTACCTCAAGCCCCAGCTCTTTGGCCTTGGCATCAAAGGTCTCCCAAATGCCCTTGGAATAAACGTCGTCGTTCTTCCAAATAACCGCTACCTTGGTGGCAAGTCCCTTATCCTTAATGTACTGGGCGGAGGCGGAACCCTGGTTGGGGTCGGAGAAGCACATCTGATACATATTGTCCTTGCCCGCGATGACGGCGGGGGAGGAGGCGGAGGGGGTCAGGGCGAAAATGCGATCTGTAAAGTGCTCGGCGGCAGTAGCCTCACAGGGCTTAGAAGTGACAGAACCCAGAGAAATCTGCATCTCCCAGTCCTTCAGTGCATTGTAGGCGTTGACAGCTTTTTCAGCGTCGTGGGTGTCGTCTTCGTACTTCAGCTGGAACTGGATGCCGCCGGCAGCGTTAATTTCGTCAACAGCAATCTGAGCACCGTTCTGTGCCGCATTGCCGTAAATAGCAGCGCCACCCGTCAGGGGTCCGGTTCCGCCGATTTTGAAGCCTTCGCCGGCTACTTCCTTGGGTCCGCAGCCTGCCAGAAGGCCAATCACCATCGTTACGCTAAGTGCTAATGCAAGAGTTCTCTTTTTCATGTCTGTTACCTCCATCTTATAAAAGTGTTCCTTGGGTTGTTGACAATTATAAGTGTCAGGCAGCGGATTGTCAACCATCAATAGTAACCAGAATCGTCTGTCACTTTAGGGTGCTACATTGGTGAATATTCACAAATCGTTCACAATCCGCCCTAGATAACCAGTCCCCCGTTGGGGGCCAATACCTGTCCGGTGACAAAGGCCGCGCCCTCGGAAACCAGATAGGAAATGGCGTTTGCAACGTCCTCCGGAGTGCCGATTCTCCCCAGCGGCGTGTCCTCCGCAAGATCCTGTAAGTCCTCCGGTGACAGGTTTTTATTCATGTCGGTAGCGATGACACCGGGGGCCACGCAGTTCACCGCAATCCCCGAGGGGCCCACCTCTTTGGCCAGAGCCTTGGTGAGACCAATCACCGCCGCCTTGCTGGCAGAATAGCAAACCTCACAAGAACCGCCCACTTGCCCCCACATGGAGGAGACAGTGATGATTTTTCCCGCCTTTCGGGCAATAAAGTGGGGCAAAACCGCCTGACAGCAGTGAAATACCCCATCTACGTTGACAGAAAAGACACTGTGCCAGTCCTCCGCGGTCATATCTTGGAAAAGTCCCACCTTTGACACCCCGGCGTTGCACACCAAAATGTCAAGTTGACAAAATTTCTCCAACACATTGTCAATCATTTTGCGGACTTCGTCGGCGTTCGACACGTCGGCGCAGACGGCGATACCCCCGATGGATTCCGCCAGCTCCTCCGCCTCCTGCCGATGGGTGCAGTACCCCACGGCCACCCGATAGCCGTCGGCTGCAAGCTTACGGGCCGTAGCGGCACCGATGCCCCGCGAGGCCCCGGTAATCAGTGCAGTTTTCATAAAATCTCCCCCTCACCCATGGTGTAATACCTTATTATAGCAGTTTCTCCCCAAAAGTACCAGTCAAAAACACCGAAAAAAAGCCCGAACAGCGTGTCTGTTCGGGCTTTGTCCAGTTCTTGCACCTTGACAGGGCGGCGGCTCGCCACCCGAGACTTCTTTCTCTATACCGCGCCGGGCTTGATACCCGCGACTTTGTTTTTGCCGCCCCGCTTTGCCTCGTAGAGCCGGATGTCCGCCCGATGAATAAAGCCGTCCACCGTCATGCTCTTTTCCCACTGGGCCACGCCGCCGCTCACCGTGATGCCGGACTGGGTCAGCCCCTGCAGTGCCGGGTCGTACTGGGCAGCCAGCCGCACCTTTTCCGCGAATTCCAAAGCGTGGACCTCGTTGTTTTCCGGGAGGACTACCACGAATTCGTCACCGCCGTAGCGGGTGGCGATATACCGCCCGTTGGAGGCATCCTTCAAAATGGCGGCGAACTGGCAGAGCACCTGATTGCCGGTGAGGTGTCCGCAGATGTCGTTCACCTGCTTAAAATTATCAATGTCGAACATGGCAATGGACAGAGGCTCACGACTTTTGCTGCGTATTTTTATTTGCTCCTGCAGTGTAGAGAGCAGGTAGCTGTGGTTATAGAGGGTGGTCATGTTATCCGTGTTGGCCTGAAATTCCAAATCCTTGTTGTTTTCCATCACCAGCTTGTGCTGCTTTATGTACTCCATGGACATGATGAGAATGACGGAGATGACAAAGAGGGACACGATGACAAAGCTGGACACATTGTCCAGTTTCCGCTGGTTGTAACTCAGCTGATAGCCCCATTCGGGGTGGAGAAAGCCCAAATACAGAATCACGGTGTCCACAATCAGTGCCAGTGTCAGAACGATGACCCGCACCTTGCCGTCCAAAATCAAGGTGGAGACGCAGAGGGCGAGAATAAAGTAGAACGCCATGCCGCAGTCCGCACCGCCGGTGATCCAGAAGAGCATCGGGAACATGATAAAGTTCAAAAACACACTGCAGAACAGTCGGGCAATGGTAATATCCCGCAAAAAGAGGGAGACAATCATCAGTCCAACCATGAAGACAAAGCTAAAGAGCGTTGCCAACATCGCGCTGAGAGGCAGTTCGCTCATCAGCGTCGCAACAATGGCAGCGGCCGCGCTCACGATCCCCGCAGTCCCAAAAAGAAAGAAAAGCCTGTCCTGAAACGGGTAGTTGGGATTCACATATTTATCTTTAATGAACAGGAATGCCTTTTTCATCTCTATCTCCCTTTTTGACCGGAGGGTCGTCTCTAAGCGCAGTCCCAAAAGACTCCGCCGTCACAACCAACCTTCCACGATTTTACTTTTCTTCATTATACAGGGTTTCCTGCGTTTTGCAAGACGAATGTTTCATTTTATAAGAATTCTAGCATAAATGTGCCGTCTGTTTGGAACGTTAGTTCATACTTTCCGAGATTTCCGTCCTTGCAAGGCTCCCCATAAGGGCGGGCATCACAAACCCCACCGTCAGCAAAATAGGCACCGAGGCGGGGAAGGTGAGCACCAAGGCGGTGAGCAGTGCCACGGAGAGGATAGCGGCAATCACCGTCCCCAGCCAGTGCCTCAGCAGTTCCAATGCCGCCCATTTGAGCAGTTCCAATAGCGGCTCCTCCCTTTGGGTGAGGACGGGGAACAGGTGCATCCCAATCCCCGCCAACGCCAAAATTCCCAAAGCGGACAGGGAGACTAGGGGCAGATATAATAGCTGCTCCTGCATCATCTTCAGATAGAACACCGCGGAAAGCCCCAAAATGGCCCCTCCGCCCAGAAACAGCAGTCCGCACCCCATGGTGCGGGGCAACCGCCGCCGAAAATAGGCCCAAAAATCCCGGACAGGGTGGGCGGAACAGCCGCTCACCAGCTCCCCCGTCACCCGGGTGAGGGCGGAGAGGGCGGGCCCTACTGTCACCACCGGCAGGCAGGTGAGGAGAAAGAGCAGATTCACCGCCACCAGTCCCCCGATTTCGTGAAACAGCGTGTCTAAAAACCGCCGTATGGTGTGTTTCCATAATGCTTCGCCCATGCTTACCCCCGCCCTTTCTATGAATCCCGCGCCGTTTTTTCTCATATAGTTATGATAGTATAGCACAGCACCCGGGTAAATCACCATATTGTACAAAAGCGCAACCCAAAACTTAGCACAATGCCGAATTTGTGAAATACCGACAAAAAAGGGCTTGCATTTGCAAGTGGCTAGGTGTATTATAGCCACATAGAGAACTGGAAACGTTTCCATGAAACGTTTCCAGTCACTCAAATCGATTAGGAGGAATTTTTAGAATGAAAAAACGTTTTCTTGCTCTTGCGCTTTCCGGCGCGATGATGATGGCCATGTTGGCCGGCTGCGGACCCAAGACTCCCGCCCCGGATGCAGACACCACCCCCGGCACTGACGCCGCCACCGGCTCCGTCTACTACTTAAACTTCAAGCCCGAACAGGATGAGCAGTGGCAGACACTTGCCAAGACCTACACCGCCGAGACCGGCGTACCCGTCACCGTAGTCACCGCCGCCTCCGGCCAGTATGAAACCACGCTGATGGCTGAGATGGGCAAGAGCGCGGCCCCCACCCTGTTCCAGGTCAACGGCCCTGTGGGTCTTGCCAACTGGAAGGACTACTGCGCAGACCTGGCAGGCTCCAAGGTTTATGGCGAGCTCACCAGCGATGACTTCGCTCTGAAGGAAGACGCCGCCGTTTACGGCATCGCCTACGTCATCGAGACCTACGGCATTATCTACAACAAGGCACTGCTGGAGAAGGCCGGCTACACTCAGGCTGACATCACCAGCTTTGATTCCCTGAAAAAAGTCGCTGACGACATTCAGGCCCGCAAGGGTGAGCTGGGCGTGGACGGTGCCTTCACCTCCGCCGGCATGGACGGCTCCTCCGACTGGCGTTTTAAGACCCACCTTGCAAACCTCCCCCTCTACTATGAGTACGAGCAGGA
This sequence comes from Oscillospiraceae bacterium, assembly GCA_036647315.1. Lineage (GTDB taxonomy): Bacteria > Bacillota > Clostridia > Oscillospirales > Oscillospiraceae > JAVXKN01. The sequence goes on from JAVXKN010000002.1 coordinate 20,141, forward strand.
CGGCATCACCGCCGGCTCCATCAAGGGCAGCTTCCTGGATAACTACCGCCAGATTTGGGACCTGTACACCACCGACGCCACCTGCGCCGGCAAGGACCTCTCCGCCAAGACCGGCGACGACGCTGTTGCAGAATTTGCAGGCGGCAAGGCCGTGTTCTATCAGAACGGCACTTGGGCTTACAACGATGTAAAGGGTCTGGGCGACGAGAACCTGGGCATGCTCCCCATCTATGTGGGTGCTAAGGGCGAAGAAAAGCAGGGCCTCTGCACCGGTTCCGAGAACTATTGGTGCGTCAATAAGAACGCCAAGCCCGAAGACATTGCAGCCACCGAAGACTTCATGTACTGGGTTGTTACCTCCGAAGCCGGCACCAAGTGCCTGGCTGACGACATGGGCTTTGTGGCCCCCTTCAAGGCAGCAAAAGAATCCACCAATCCCCTGGTGGCCATCTCCAACCAGTACATCGCAGACGGCACAACCTCCGTGGACTGGTGCTTTGCCACCATGCCTTCCGAGGAGTGGAAGAACGGCGTTGGCTCCGCACTGACCGCCTATGCAGCCGATCCCTCCGATGCCAACTGGGCAGCAGTCACCACCGCATTTGTGGACGGCTGGGCCGCCGAGTATCAGCTCACCCACGCCGGTTAAGTTTTGACCTTGAAAAGGGGGGAGCATCCGCTCTCCCCTTTTTTCTTTCTACGGCACGTCCCGCATATTGCTCCCGCGGATTAAAAGGAGGGATTTGATTTTATGGAAAAAGCACTGAAACGGTATGCCCCAATTTTCATTTTACCCACGCTTTTAGCCTTTGTAATTGGCTTTATCATCCCCTTTGGGGAGGGTCTCTATCTCTCCTTTTGTCACTTCGTCACGGTGAGCAGTGCCAAATGGGTGGGTCTCACCAACTACGCAAAGGTCTTTACCGACAAGGCTTTCGGCACCGCCTTTGGCTTTACGGTTTCCTTTGCGGTGGTCTCCATCATTCTCATTAACGTTTTGGCCTTTGGCATCGCCCTGCTCCTCACCCGTAATCTGCGGGGCACCAACGTTTTCCGCACCGTTTTCTTCATGCCCAACCTGATTGGCGGCATTGTGCTGGGTTACATCTGGCAAATTCTCATCAACTGCGTCCTGTCGCTGGTGGGTCAGCCCCTGCTGGCTCTGAACAGCGGTGCGGGCTATTGGGGCCTCATTATCCTCATGTGCTGGCAGCAGATTGGCTATATGATGATTATTTACATCGCCGGGCTCCAAAATATCCCCGGTGAACTGCTGGAATCCGCACAGATTGACGGCGCGTCCTCTTGGAAAACACTGTGGAAGATTAAGCTGCCCATGGTGATGCCCTCCATCACCATCTGCGTGTTTCTCTCCCTCACCAATGCCTTCAAGCTCTTTGACCAGAACTTGGCCCTCACCAGCGGCGAACCCGCCCACGCCACGGAAATGCTGGCCATGAACATTTACAACACCTTTTACAGCCGTGCCGGTGCCCAGTGGATGGGCTTAGGGCAGGCCAAGGCGGTTGTATTCTGTATTCTGGTGGTGGCAATCTCCATGATTCAGCTCCGTGCCACCCGCTCGAAGGAGGTACAGCAGTAATGAAGAAGAAATCGAAAAGAATCAACGCTGTCTGGTCTGTCCTCCTCACCTTTGCAAGCCTTGCCTACCTCTACCCCATCTTTATGATTGTGATGAACTCCTTAAAAGAGGAGCAGTCCATCACCACCAACGGCGCCTTTACCCTCCCCACGGCGGCCAATTTCGCGGGACTGGACAACTTCGTCACCGCCATCGCCTCCAAGGGCTTTCTCTCCAGCTTTTTTTACAGTCTGGTGATTACCGTCAGCTCCGTTGCCCTCATTTTGGTCTGCTGCTCCATGTGCGCGTGGTACATTTCTCGCGTCCACGGCAAACTCTCCAAGGGCCTCTACTTTCTCTTTGTTTTCTCCATGGTGGTGCCCTTTCAGATGGTGATGTTCACCCTCTCCCAGACGGCGGATATGCTGAAACTGAACACCCCTTGGAACATCTGCATCATCTACCTTGGCTTCGGCGCGGGGCTTGCGGTATTCATGTTCACCGGGTTTATGAAGTCCGTCCCCATCGAGGTGGAGGAGGCCGCCATGATCGACGGCTGCAACCCCATTCAGACCTATTTTAAGATTGTCCTCCCCATTTTGAAACCAACTTTAGTCTCCGTGGGTATTTTGGAGGCCATGTGGGTGTGGAACGACTATCTGCTCCCCACTTTGGTGCTGGATATCCGCAAATACAAAACCATCCCCATGCTCATTCAGTACTTCCGCGGCAGCTTTGGCAGAGTGGAAATGGGCCCCATGATGGCCTGCATCGTCCTCACCATCATCCCCATCGTCATTGTCTATCTTCTGGGCCAGAAGCACATTATTAAGGGCATCGCCGCAGGTGCCGTCAAGGGTTAATGACACAAGTATGGGCGCAGGGGGTTCCCCGCCCCATCAAACGGAGGTGACTACGTTGACCATCAAGGATATCGCCAAACTCTCCGGCTACGCCGTAGGCACTGTCTCCCGGGTTTTGAACGACCGGCCCGACGTGTCCCCCGCCGCCCGGGCTAAAGTGCTCTCGGTGGTGGAGGAGCATCATTTCCGGCTCAACAACAACGCAAAACACCTCAAGCAACTCTCCTCCAGCGGCATCGCCATCATCGTCAAAGGGCGGAGCAATCTGCTCTTTGCCGCCATTGTGGAGCGGATGCAGGTGCTCATTCGGGAGAAGGGCTACCCCAGCTTTATCTATTATTTGGACGAGGCGGACGACGAACTGGAGCAGGCCCTAGAGGTCAGCCGGGAGCGAAAACCCTTGGGCATTTTGTTTCTGGGCAGTAATTTGGACTACTTTAAGGCCTGGTTTCCCGCCATCACCGTCCCCTGCGTTCTGGTGACTAACTCGGCGGAAAGTCTGGGCTTTCAGAACCTCTCCAGCGTCTGCACCGACGACGAGGCGGCGGCCGCCTGCGCCGTGGAGCACCTTTTGGCTCTGGGGCACACCCACATTGGGATTCTGGGCGGCAAAATGGAGACTTCCGATGCCGCCTGCGCCCGTTTTCAGGGCTGTCTCCACGCTTTCGATGCCGCTAAAATTCCCTTTGACAGGGACAACCAGTACGAGATGACCCGCTTCACCATGGGGGGCGGGTACGACGGCATGGGCAGACTGCTGGCGAAAATGCCCGGCCTTACCGCCGTGTTCGCCATGTCTGACGTGCAGGCGGTGGGTGCCATCCGCGCCATTCGGGACAAGGGATTAGAGGTGCCGGGGGATATTTCCGTTATCGGCTTTGACGGCATTGAGCTGGGCTCCTACATCTCCCCCGCCCTCACCACCATCCGTCAGGACGCGCTGCGCATGGCGGACCGGGGCATTGAGATTCTATTCGGCCACATCGCCGCCCGACAGGACCCCATTCACCAGCGGGTGCCCTTTACCCTCCTCCCCGGCGAAAGCGTCCGGGCACTTTCAGCACCCAAAAAAGGATGATCAATGTGAGAAGTAGCGGTATTCTGATGCATATTTCCTCCCTCCCCTCCCCCTACGGCATCGGAACCATGGGGCGGGAGGCGCGGGCCTTCGCGGAATTTCTGGCGGCGGCGGGCCAGACCTATTGGCAAATTCTCCCCATCTGCCCCACCAGCTTTGGGGACTCCCCCTACCAGTCCTTTTCCACCTATGCCGGAAACCCCTACTTCATCGACCCGGAGGATTTGGAGCAGGACGGGCTCCTGCGCCCGGAGGAATATCAAAATCAGGACTGGGGCGACCCACAGCGGGTGGACTACGGCCTCCTCTACCAAAAGCGGTACCCCATGCTGCGGCTGGCGGCAGACCGCTTTCTCCAAAACCCCGCCCCGGAATTCATCCCGTTCTGCCGTGCAAACGCCTTTTGGCTAGACCCCTACGCCCTCTTTATGGCACTAAAAGAGCACCACGGCGGCGCGCCGTGGCAGGACTGGGAGGAACCCCTCCGCAACCGCAACCCCCAGGCACTCATTCAGGCGGAAAGCGACCTTTCCGGGGAAATTTCCTTCTGGCGGGTGGTGCAGTTCCTCTTTTTCCGGCAGTGGAACGGCCTCAAACGCTACGCCAATGACCGTGGCATCTCCATCATCGGGGATCTCCCCATCTACGTCTCCGGGGACAGCGTGGAGGTCTGGACCGACCCCCAGCAGTTCCAGCTGGACAAAAATTTGCTCCCCACCGAGGTGGCGGGCTGTCCCCCGGACGGTTTTTCCGCCCTAGGCCAGCTTTGGGGCAATCCCCTGTTCGACTGGGACTACATGGCCCGGGACGGCTACAAGTGGTGGATTCGCCGCATTGCCTATCAGTGCAAAATTTACGATGTCCTCCGCATTGACCATTTCCGCGGGTTCGACACCTATTACGCCATCCCCTACGGGGACAAAACCGCCCAAAACGGACGCTGGCGGCAGGGGCCGGGGGCGGAGCTTTTCGCCGCCGTGGAGCAGGTGCTGGGCAAACAGCACATCATCGCCGAAGATTTGGGCTTTCTCACCCCCACCGTCCACGCCCTCCGGGATGCCACCGGCTTTCCCGGCATGAAAGTCCTGGAATTTGCCTTTGACAGTCGGGACGGCAGCGGCAGTGTCTACCTCCCCCACAATTACCCGGAAAACTGCGTGGTCTACACCGGCACCCACGATAACGACACGATTTTAGGCTGGATGGAGAGTGCCACCCCGGAGGATGTGGCCTACGCAAAAAAATACCTCCACCTCACCCCGGCGGAGGGTTATCACTGGGGCATGATGCGGGCGGCGTGGGAGAGCGTGGCGGACACCGCCGTAGTTCAGATGCAGGACTTGCTGGGTCTGGGCAGCGAGGGGCGGATGAACGTCCCCTCCACCGTGGGGGAAAACTGGAAATGGCGCGCCCCACAGGGCTTTGCAAGCCCTCAACTGGCCCAGCGGCTCCGGCAGGAAACGGAAACCTACCACCGTCTGCCCTGTACTGCGAAAATTTGACCGAAAAAATGCGGTGAAGTCAAGACTGACTTCACCGCATTTTCATGTTTACGCCAGTTTCATCACGATTTGCCCTGTCACCCGGGCACCCTCTTCGATGGAGAGGGAACCCGCCTGAATATCGCCGTTCAGAATGGCGTTTTTCCGCAGACACACCAGTCCTTCTGCCCGCAACTGACCGTCTATCTGTCCGTCCAGCACTATGCTTTTGCCCTGAACGTTGCCAATCACTTTGGAGTTTCTGTCGATGTCAACGTGCTCACGGGCAATCACGTTGCCCTCAATGCGGGCACCAGCCAGATGGATTTGCTGACCGTCCAAATTGCCCTTCTGCTTGCCGGAGCTGGTGATGAATCCTCCGGCGATGAGGTCGCCGTTGATTGTGCCTCTGAAGTCCAAGCCCCCCTCGGTGCAGATGTTGCCCTCCAGCACCACGCCGTTTGCAATGATAGAGGCTTCCACAGGAGGCTCTGCCGGAATAATCACTTCCGCCACCTCATAGTCCGTGTCAAAACTGCTTCCCGCCTGCATTTTCAGCTCCTTAGGTGTCTCGCTGCCCAATCCCACCATAGCCGCCAGCTCCCGCAGCGTGGTTTTTGCGCTGCGGGTGGTCCCGCCCATGTAAATTCTCTGCCCCTGTCTCATCTGTAACAGTCCTTTCTTCGCCGCCACGGTGGCCCCTCATGGGGTGCCCACAGACGCTTTCTCTGGTTTTATCATAGCAAAAAAATATCACCGCAACGCTCTACTGCGCGAACTGTACCAAAATACGACATGAACTGTCACCGTAGCCTTGCCAGACGGCGGAATATATTGTACAATAAGCACAGATTCTTGAACATAAAATGTCAGGAGGCGGAGTCCTTGCGAATTGCTGTTTGTGACGATGACCCTGCGGAACTGTCCCGCATTTCATCTCTTTTGGCGGAATATCAGCGGGAGCGCAACGTCCTTCTGGGCTTTCAGACCTATCAGAGTGCCGCGGAGCTCCTGTCCTCCATGGCCCATCGGCAGTATGACCTGTTACTGCTGGATATTATCATGCCCGGCCTCTCCGGCATTGAGGCCGCCCACGATGTGCGGAACGGGGACAACGAAGTGTCCATCATCTTCCTCACCTCCTCGCCGGAATTCGCGCTGGAAAGCTATGAGGTGAAGGCGCGGGACTATATGATTAAGCCAATTTCCCGGGACAGGCTCTTTCCCACCCTCGATGAACTTTTTGCCCAGGAACAGACCCCCTTTGAGGGTCTGCTGGTCAAAACCAAAACCGGCATCTCTCGTATTCTGTTCTCCCATCTCGCCTTTTTAGAGGCCACCAATCGGCACCTCTATTTTAATATGACTGACGGCTCTGTGCGTGAGGTATCTGCCGCCCTGCAGGACTTTACAGACACGCTCTTAAGCCGCCCGGAATTCATCAAAACGCACCGCTCCTACATCGTGAATTTGGAGCAGATGGATGAGCTCACCTCAACCGGGTTTCTCGCCCATACAGGGGCCTTGGTGCCTGTTTCACGGCCGTTATACAGCGGGGTGCGCCGGGTGTATATGGAGCATTTATTTGCAGAAGCGGGGGCGCAGTGATGGAGCGACTGCTTGCCGCGTTCAATTATGGACTGGTGCTGCTCTTTGGGGTTTTCCTCTCCCTGCTGTTTGCCGGGGGCAGCAAAAGCAGGCGAGACCGCATAAGCGTCCTCCTGTTTTTATTGTTCACCCTGCTGTTGCAGACGGCTTGTTCCCTGCTTTTTGGCGTGGATATCACCACAAAGCTCTACCCGCTGATTGCCCATCTGCCTCTGGTCCTGTTCTTGGCGCTGGTGCTGAAAAAGCCTTGGAGCATCTCTGTTGTCAGTGTACTCACCGCTTATTTTTGCTGCCAACTCCCCCGGTGGGCGGGGGTGCTGGGCCAGCAGCTTTTCCATACCCGCTCCGCCTATCTCATCACTTACAGCGTGACCATCATCATCTTCTTTTTCCTGATACAGCACTTCTTTGCAGAGCCCGCCCATCAGGCGATGAACTACTCCCGACAGTCCCTCTTTCTCTTCGGCTGTCTGCCCGCGGTTTACTATGTATTCGACTATGCCGTCACCGTCTATACCCGCGTACTTTACACCGGCATTGAGATGCTCAGTGAATTTTTACCCACGGCGATGGTCCTTTTTTATGTGTGGTTTATCGTGGCCTATCACAGCGAAGTGCAGCAAAAAACGAAAATCCAAATGGACAACGAAATGCTCACCCATCAGCTCAAGCAGGTGGGCATCCAAATGCTGGAGGAGCAAAAATCCCAGGAACTCTCCCGCATTTATCGCCACGATATGCGCCACCATCTGGCCCTGCTGCAGGGCCTGCTGGCCGACGGAAATACCGCCGAGGCGGCCGAGTATATCTGCGCCGTCCAGTGCGGCATTGACGCCATTACCCCGGAGCACTACTGCCAGAACAATACCGTCAATCTGATTTTGTCCTCCTACGCCGCCAAGGCGCGGGAGCTGGGGGTCGCGCTGAAAATTGAGGCGGACTTGCCCCAGGAACTCTCCCTGTCTGAAACCGAACTCTGCGCCATCCTCTCCAACGGCATTGAAAATGCCGTGACGGCGGCCTCCCTGACAAAGGGCAAACGGCTGGTCTCCGTCCACCTGAATCTGCACAAGGGCAATTTGCTGCTCTCCATCGAAAACCCCTACCAAGGCCGGGTGCAGATGAAAAACGGTCTGCCCGAAAGCACCGTCCCGGGCCACGGTTTTGGCGTACGGAGCATCGACTTGCTCACCCGCAAGCACAGCGGCTACTGCTCCTTCACCGCCGAAAGCGGACTGTTCGCCCTCAAGGTGGTCCTCCCGCTCAACCCGCCCGCCACGGCATAAATCAGCAAACCACATTTACAAAAACCGGCTTGCCACACCATTCTGCGGAATGGTTTGCTATGACAACTGTGTCATTGCGAGCCAGTGCCGTGCACTGGTGTGGCAATCCGTTTTCTTGTCCACGAAAAATGACAGTCCCAAAAGCCTTTTCCCCTGCCGCCGTGGGGAACGCGCTCTCCAGAAATTACATTTTTTTCCACAAAACCGACGTTTTCGGTAACAAACCCTACGTTTTCGGTAAACGCGCGTTTTTGCCAAAAATTTTTGCTATAATGCAGGGTATAAAATAGGGGCTAATAAGGAAGGAGGACGCGGCTTTTTTTTGCCCCGCACCCGGAGACTAATTGGCACACTCGGTGCTGTTCAAATACACTGAAAATTAAAGGAGATAACACCATGAAGACAAAGAAAAGACTCCTGGCAACCCTGCTTACGCTGGCAATGGT
>JAVXKN010000003.1:0-25623 GCA_036647315.1 Oscillospiraceae bacterium
AGTTACCAATCTGGCCCCCAATCATTTGGATATGCACAAGTCTTTAGAGGAATATTACGCCGCAAAAAAGAACATTTTTACCCATCAGAGCAGCTGTGACCGGGTGATTTTGAACCAGGACAATGCCATTACCCGCGGCTTCGCGGCTGATGCCCCCGGTGCTGTAACCCTGTTCAGCCGCCGTGAAACGCTCAATCCCGGCATTTGCGTAAAGGGCGGTATTATTTGCGTTGACGGCAGGGAAGTGCTGCCAATCTCCGATATTCTGCTCCCCGGTGAACATAACATTGAAAACTATATGGCGGCCATCGGCGCGGTAGAGGGCTTGGTACCCGACGAAATCATACGCAAATTTGCCCAAACCTTTGCCGGCGTGGAGCACCGCATTGAGCTGGTGCGGACGTTAAACGGCGTTAAATTCTATAACGACTCCATCGCCTCCAGCCCCTCCCGTACCACAGCCGGTCTCCGCTCCTTTTCGCAAAAAGTGATTCTCATTGCGGGAGGGTACGATAAAAAGATACCGTTTGACGACTTAGGGCCTGTGATTGCAGACCATGTAAAGGCATTGTGCCTGACAGGCGATACAGCGCAAAAAATCCGCACAGCCGTAGAAACCGCGCCTAATTATCAGCCCGGCGCGCCAACCATTTCTGATTATGACGATTTCCGTACCGCGGTGCTGGCGGCCTGCGGCATGGCACAGCCCGGGGATATCGTCATTCTCTCGCCGGCCTGCGCCTCCTTTGATAAATTCAAAAACTTTATGGAGCGCGGCAACGCGTTCAAGCAAATTATTTCCGCGCTGTAACGAAAGAAGGTATTGATTTGGACTTGCGAAAAGCACTCTCGGCGTTAAGCGCGCAGTGCGCCCCCTCCGGGTTTGAAGCCCCTGCCACGGCAGTGGCTATGAAACTGCTCAAGCCCCTTATGGACGAGACGTATATAGACAAATTTGGAAATCTTGTGGGTATTCGCCGCTGCGGAAAGCCTGATGCCAAAAAGCTGTTGCTGGATGCCCATCTGGACGAAATCGGTCTCATTGTCACCGGCATCAAGGACGGATTCTTGAAATTCCGCACCATCGGCGGCGTGGACCCCCGGATGCTCCCGGACAGGGAAGTGACCATTCTCACAGAAACGCCCTTGCTGGGCGTGGTGGCCTGCCTGCCGCCCCACGTTCAAAGCGCGGAGGATCACAATAAATCCATCCCCATCCCCGACCTGTACATCGACACCGGCATGAGCCAGGAACACGCGGAAAAGCTTATCCCGCTGGGCACACCCATCACCTTTCGTGGCGGCTGTTTCCCCTTGGGCGACCACGAAATCTGCGGCAAGGCCATGGACGACCGCTCCTGCTTTGTCACCCTCCTGCGGGCGGCAGAGCTGCTCAAGGGCAAGGAATTGGACGCTGATTTGTACATCATGGGCAGCACCCGGGAAGAAATTTCCGGCGCGGGTGCCACTACGGGCACCTTTGCGATTGCCCCCGATTACTGCGTGGCTGTGGACGTGACCCACGGCAAAACCCCGGACATGCCTCGGCCCAATGACCGTGACATCGCTCTGGAGGGCGGCCCCGCCATCGGCGTTGGCCCCAATATGACCACTTGGATGACCCGCCGCATGACGGATAAAGCCAAAGAGCACAACATTCCGTACCAGTTAGAGGTGATGGCGGGCCACACCGGCACCAACGGCTGGCATATGCAAATTTGTCGGGAGGGCATCGCCACCTCGGTGGTGTCTCTGCCCCTCAAATATATGCACACCCCCATTGAGGTCATTGATATGGCGGATGTGGAGTCTGTGGCGGCACTTCTTGCCGCATTTACGGAGCACTTAGCAGAGGAGGCGCAATGCATATGCTAGAACTGGTCAAAGAACTGTGCGCTCTAAACGGCGTCTCCAGCTTCGAGGAGCCTGTCCGCGCCTACATCCGCAAAAAGGCAGAGCCCTACGCCACCGATATGCGGGTAGACGCGGTGGGCAACCTAATTATTTTCAAAAAAGGCAAAAAATCCACGGGGAATACGCTGATGCTCACCGCCCACATGGACGAGGTGGGGTTCATCGTCCGCCGTATCACCGACGACGGCTATCTGAAATTTGACACCGTGGGCGGCATTGACCGCCGTGTGATTATCGGCAAACCGGTGCAGGTGGGCCCCAACAATCTGCCCGGTGTCATCGGCCTGAAGGCCTACCATCTGGTGAGCAAGGAAGAAGAAAAAAAGGTTCCTAAAATTGAGGATTTGTATATTGACATCGGTGTCAATACCGGCAAAGAAGCTGAAAGCAAGGTTGAAATCGGCGATTCTATCGCGTTTCAGAGCGATTGCGTAGAGTTTGGCGACCATATGCTCAAAGCCAAGGCCATCGACGACCGCATCGGCTGCGCCGTCATGCTCTCCCTGCTGGAAACCGACCTGCCCATGGACTGCACCTTCGTTTTTTCCGTCCAAGAGGAGGTAGGCACCCGAGGTGCCTTTGGTGCGGCGTTCTCCGTGAAGCCGAAAATTGCCCTGATTTTAGAGGGCACCACCGCCGCCGATTCCCCCGCCATGGAGCCCCACAAAAAGGTCTGCATCCCCGGAAACGGCCCGGTGGTACCCTTTATGGACGGTGGCTCCATCTACGACCGCAAGCTTTTTGAACTCCTCCGCGATTTGGCGGAGACACATCAAATTCCCTGGCAGACCAAGCACTATATCTCCGGCGGTACCGATGCCGGTGCCATCCAGCGCAGCCGGGAAGGGGTGCGTGTGGCGGCCATTTCCGCCGCCGTCCGCTATCTCCACGCCCCCAGCAGCGTGGCAAGCTGTGACGATTTTGAAAATATTTTGAAGCTGGCAAAGCTGTTTATTGCAGAAATTGCCGCACGGGAGGAATCATCATGGATATTCTGAAAACGCTCCAAGCCCTCAACGCCTGTCACGGCCCCTCCGGCTGTGAGGGTGACGTAGCCGCCGCTATTACAAAGCTGGCCAGTCCCTTTGCCGACGAGATTACCACGGACACGCTGGGAAATCTCATGGTTCACAAAAAAGGCAACGGCCCAAAAATCATGTTCTCTGCCCATATGGATTCTATCGGCTTCATCGTCACCCACATTGAAAAAGAGGGCTTTTTGCGGGTGGGCAAAGTGGGTGGCATCCACGCCTCCGACGTACTGGCTACCCCGGTGCGCTTTCAAAACGGCGTTCGGGGTCTCGTCTCTGCCACCGAGGGCGTAGACGCGAAAAAGCTGGCGGTGGACGACCTCTTTATCGACATCGGTGCCAAGGATGAGAAGCAGGTGAAAATCATGGTAACGGTTGGTGACACAGCGGTGTACGATGCGCCTGCCTTTGCGGCAGGGGACCGTTTCGTCTCCCCCTACATGGATAACCGCATCTCCTGCGTGGTGCTGCTGATGGCACTGGAAGCCCTCCAAAAGAGCGAAAACGACCTCTATTTTGTCTTTACCGTTCAAGAGGAAGTGGGCCTTCGCGGTGCCCGCACAGCCGCTTTTGGCATTGACCCGGACTACGGCGTGGCGGTGGATGTCACCGTGGGGGACGATGCCCCCGGCACCAAGCACTCCTGCAGCAGCCGCATTGGCGGCGGTGCCGCTATTAAGGTGATGGACTCCTCCGTTATCTGCCATCCCCAGATGGTGAAAACCATGAAAGCACTGGCAGAGCAGGGAAATATCCACCATCAGATGGACGTGATTACCGCCGGCGGCACCGATGCCGGTGCCATCCACCAGACCCGCGCCGGCGTACAGACCGGCGGAATTTCCATCCCTTGCCGCTATATTCACTCCCCCGCGGAGCTGGTGGACAGGGGAGACGTGGAGGCCTGTGTCAAATTGGTCTGTGCCTTCGCAAAGGCGCAACTCTCCTAAAAATAAAAGGGCGGGGGAGTGCCCCTATCGTCCTATTCAGAATGGGTGTAAAGTGAAATGCCATTACAGATAAGTCAGCATGTGATAGAATTAGCGGCCCAGGCACAGAGTGCCTTAGCCCCGCAGTTTGCCGCCATTGATGCCATCGCCGAGCAAAATACCGCCCGGGTACTCTCTGCCTTTCAAAACCACCGCGTGGCGGAGGCCTATTTTGCCGGCACCACCGGCTACGGTTACGACGATTTGGGCCGTGACCAGCTAGACGAAATTTACGCCGAGCTGTTCGGCACGGAGGACGCTTTGGTGCGCCTGGGTTTTGTCAACGGTACACACGCCATCACGGCGGCACTTTTTAGTATTCTCCGTCCCGGTGATACCCTGGTTTCCGCCATCGGCGCGCCCTACGATACCATGCTGGGGGTTATCGGCGTTGCGGATAAGGGCCCCGGCTCACTGAAAGACTACGGTGTCAACTACTGTCAAGTGGAACTGCTTGACAATAAGCCGGACGTTGCGGGCATCGCCGCCGCCGTCTGTCAGCCCCATGTGAAGGCGGTTTTAATCCAACGTTCCAAGGGCTATGCCACCCGCGCGTCCCTTTCCGTGGCGGAAATTGGCGCGCTCTGCGCCGTCATTCGGAAGGCAAACCCCAATGTGGCTATTCTGGTGGATAACTGCTACGGCGAATTTGTGGAGGAGCAGGAGCCCACCCATGTGGGCGCGGATTTGGTGGTGGGGTCCCTCATTAAGAACCCCGGCGGCGGTCTGGCCCCCTGCGGCGGCTATCTGGCAGGGCGAAAAGACCTGATTGAGGGTGCCGCCATGCGTCTCACAGCCCCTGGCATCGGCAGGGAGTGCGGTGCGACGTTGGGCAACAATCGCCTGCTGTATCAGGGGCTGTTTATGGCCCCCCACACCACCGCACAGGCGGTGAAAACCGCTGTCTTTGCCGCAAAAATCATGGAGCTTTTGGGCTATGAGGTGGAGCCGGCATCAAGTGCCACCCGCCACGATATTATTCAGATGATACACCTCAAAAAGCCGGAGGCGGTATGCAAATTCTGCAAGGGGATTCAGTTCGGCTCCCCGGTGGATTCCTATGTAACCCCTGAGCCCTGGGCGATGCCGGGGTACGACAGTGACGTAATTATGGCGGCGGGCGCGTTTATTCAAGGTGCGTCCATCGAGCTCTCCGCCGACGCGCCCATGCGGGAGCCCTACACGGTTTACCTCCAGGGCGGTCTGACCTACGAGTCCGGCAAGCTGGGCGTCATGCTGGCGGTAGACGCTCTTTTGCGGGAATAAAACCCGCATTTCCGCCCAAGCCCTCCGCATAGGTTTCCTATGGGGGTGGTTTCGTGTGGCGGAGACCGATTTTTCGGCGTAGAAGCCGCGGGCCGGAAAATGGCCTGCTGTTGAGCCTTTTTCTGGGCGTTGGGCTGGCTTTGGCGTTGATTATAACCCTCAATATTCGATTAAGGCCGGTTATGGAGGCTTTGTCCACCGCCGAGGCAAACCACATGGTGAGCGAGACGGTGAATCGCGCGGTCAGTGAAACTGCGCGCAGTCGCGGCATTTCTTACAGCGACATGGTGACGCTGGAAAAGGACGACACCGGGAAAATTACCGCCCTCACAGGAAACACCGGGCAAATTTCCAACCTGCAAACCACCATTTCCGACGCTGTTTTGGCGGCGTTGGACGGCATCCAAGTGAATGATTTGGAAATACCCATGGGGAACCTCACCGGGCTTGAGTTTTTTTCCGGGCACGGACCATCTCTGCGGGTGCGGCTGGTGTCAGTAGGCGCGGTGAATACCAGATTTAGGAACGAATTTACCGCCGCCGGCATCAACCAGACACTGCATCGCATTTTGTTAGAAGTCACCGTAAAGGTATCGATTCTGCTGCCGGGGGAAACCCTAGAAACCGAGATTGTCACCCCGGTGTGTATGGCGGAAACGGTGATTGTGGGCAACGTACCCCAGCAGTATTTTTCCATTGGCGAGGGCGGTAAAACGCCATAAAACGGTCAGGAGGGCTAAAATTGGACGCAAAAAGTGAAATTCAAGAGCTGCGCACCGCACTGAAAGAGGCAAATTTCCTCTATTATGTGCAGGATAACCCTACAATGACCGATTTTGACTACGACCACAAGCTCCGCCGTTTGGAGGAGCTTGAGGGGGAGCACCCGGAGCTGATTACCCCGGATTCTCCAACCCAGCGGGTGGGCGGCGCGGCAATCGACGGCTTTCAGCAGGTGACCCATGAGGTCCCTTTAGAGAGCCTGCAGGACGTTTTTTCACTGGAAGAACTGGAGGATTTTGACCAGCGGGTCCGCGGTACCTTGGAAGACGTGACCTACGACGTGGAACCCAAGGTGGATGGCCTTTCCATGGCACTGGAATACGAAAACGGCGTGTTTGTCCGCGGTGCTACCCGTGGCGACGGCCGGGTGGGGGAGGATGTGACGGAAAATCTCCGCACCATCCGCTCCATTCCCATGACGATTGAGGACGCGCCCCCACGGCTCATTGTCCGCGGTGAGGTCTTTATGCCACGCAAAGTCTTCGACCAGCTCAACGAGGCACGGGAGGAGGCGGGGGAGGCCCTTTTTGCCAACCCTCGCAACGCCGCCGCCGGCTCCATGCGCCAGTTAGATTCCAAAATTGCCGCCCAGCGGAAGCTGGATATTCTGATTTTTAACGTCCAGCTTGCCCAAGGATTGCACTTTGAAACCCACACCGAAAGTTTAGATTGGCTGGAAACCAAACAGTTCAAGGTCATCCCCCACAAAATCGTCCATAGCATGGCGGAGGCGGGGGCCTGTATCACGGAAATTGGGGAAACCCGCGACCAATTTGCGTTCGATATTGATGGCGCAGTTGTAAAGGTGAATAGCTTAACAGACCGCACCGCCCTAGGAAGTACAGCGAAATTTCCCCGTTGGGCGACGGCTTATAAATACCCGCCGGAGGAAAAGCCCTCTAAGGTAGTGGACATTCTGGTTCAGGTGGGGAGAACCGGCGTTTTGACCCCAAAAGCGGTGGTAGAGCCGGTTCGACTGGCGGGTACCACCGTCACCGCCGCCAGCCTCCACAATCAGGACTATATCACGGAAAAGGACATCCGCATCGGGGACACCGTTCTGGTCCGCAAGGCGGGCGAAATCATCCCGGAAATCGTTGAGGTGCTCTTTGACTTGCGCCCACAAGGTGCCGCGCCCTACCATTTACCCACCCGCTGCCCGGAGTGCGGGGCAGAGGTGGTGCGGGACGAGGACGGCGCGGCCCTCCGCTGTACCGGCGCGGAGTGTCCCGCCCAACTGCTGCGCAATCTCACCCATTTTGCCTCACGGGATGCCATGGATATTGACGGCTTAGGCCCAATGGTGGTGAAAAATCTGGTGTCGGCAGGCCTCCTAAAAACCCCAGGAGACCTCTACCACCTAGACTTTGACGCGGTTTCTCAGCTAGACCGCATGGGGAATCTTTCGGCACAGAATCTCTTAAAGTCCATTGAGAAGTCCAAACAAAATGACCTCTCCAAGCTACTTTTCGCTTTTGGCATCCGTCAGGTGGGCCAAAAGGCCGCCAAGGTGCTGGCTGCCCGCTTTGGCAGCTTAGACGCGCTGTCCGCTGCCACCGCCGAGACACTGACCGCCGTTCCCGACATCGGCGATACCACCGCGGAAAGCCTCTTAGACTGGCTCCGCAGTCCCCAGTCCCAGCACCTGATTGCCACCTTGAAAGCCGCCGGCGTCAACACGGAGAGCCACGCCGCACCTGTGGGCGACCGTCTGGCGGGCCTCACTTTTGTTCTCACCGGCGAACTGACCGCCTTTAGCCGCAAGGAGGCGGGGGACGCGCTGGAAGCACTGGGTGCCAAGGTCTCCGGCTCCGTCTCCAAAAAGACCAGCTATGTGGTGGCGGGTGAGGCGGCGGGGAGCAAGCTGCAAAAGGCCAACGAACTGGGCATTACGGTGCTATCAGAGTCTGAGCTTGTGGCACTACTGGAAAACGAATAGCAAAAGCCCCGCCAATCACTGGCGGGGCTTTTCTGTAAAGTGAAACTACTTGTCAAATGCAGGGTTCATAAAATACACGTTTTTTTCGTCCATTTTGTCCTTTGCCAGACGCAGTGCCTCGCCAAACCGCTGGAAATGCACCACTTCCCGTTCTCTCAAAAAGCGTATCACGTTCAAAACGTCCACGTCGTCGGTCATGCGTAAAATGTTATCGTAGGTAACTCGCGCCTTTTGTTCCGCCGCCATATCCTCGGTGAGGTCTGCAATCACGTCGCCCTTTACGCCGATACCCGCCGCATTCCACGGTGAGCCGGAGGCGGAGGTGGGGTAAATGCCGGCGGTGTGGTCGATAAAATAGGGGGCGTAGCCCGCCATCCGCGCGTCCGTGTCGGACAGGTTTCGGGTGAGCTGGTGGACAATGGTGCCAATCATCTCCATGTGTCCCAATTCCTCCGTGCCGATGTCCGTCAGCAGGCCTTTGACCTCCGCGTAGGGCATGGCGTATCGCTGGCTAAGATAGCGCAGGGACGCGCCCAGTTCGCCGTCCGGCCCGCCGTATTGGGTGATGATGAGTGTGGCAAGCTGAGGGTTTGTATTTTTGATTTTTACGGGGTACTGCAGCTTTTTTTCGTATACAAACATCTACTTCGCGCCTCCTTCTGGATAGGCCCAGGGCCACGGCTCTTTGAGCCAATCAAAGGTTTTTCCTGCCGCCGCACCGGCGTGGGTCAGCGGGCCGTACAGTGCCTCGTACTTGACGCGGCCCTCCCGCTCCAGCGCGCTGTACTGCCGAAAAAGCCCGAAGGCCTCGGTGTCATTTTGATGGGTGTCCAGGTAGAGGGAGAGCTCTAAAAGGACAAATTGCAGGGCTTGCAGCTGTGAAAGCGGCGTATTTGCAACGTCTGCGGCGTTTGCCGCAAGGTGAAAGGGCAGATTCAGCCCGGGGAAAAGTGTGCCGTTTTTCAGGGCATCGGTCTGGTCATATTTCTGACTGCCGGGCGGCTGGAAGGGGACGTAGGGTACCGCCAAGGGCGCGCAGCAGGGCAGAATACCCGACCCTTCGCCGCAGACCTCAGGCTTCATTCCAGTATCAGGATACAATTCAATTCCTCCTGTCGGGACGATGTAAGGGCGCAAAACGCCCTTCAAAGCATCTTATGCCGCCTGTAAAAAAATGCGACCAAATCTGCCACAAGCCGCCGTCTTGCACCAAAAACCTTGTATCGGAAGGGGAGAGGTGCTATACTACAAGGGTAGCGAAGCCATACTTTTCGCCGCCGCCACATAGACTGTGCGGAGGTGATGAATTTGAAAATTCATAGAAGTACTACGTTTTTGGTGCCCGCACTGCTTTTGGCATTTACGTTTGGCGGAGGGCTTGCCGTCATGAAACAAAAAACCGCTGAAACCATAGCCCCTGCACGGTTTCCATCGGAACAGGTCATTATTGACCCGGGCCACGGCGGGGAGGACGGCGGCGCGGTTTCCCCCCGGGGAACGGTGGAAAGCGGCATCAATTTGGCGGTCGCGCTGAAGCTGGACGGAATTTTCGGGCTCTACGGCGTGGACTCCATGCTTCTCCGTGACACCGATAGTTCCACTCATGACGCTACTGCCCAAACGCTCCATGAAAAAAAGGTATCGGACATTCATAATCGGGTGGCGCGGATTGAAGCCGTCCCCAATGCCACGGTGATCAGCATCCACCAGAATATGTTTCCCGGTGCCAAGTACCACGGTGCCCACGTTTTCTACGCCAATGGGCTTTTGAGTATGCCCCTGGCCGCCGCCGTCCAAGACGCTCTGCGCCTTGCACTGAACCCGGAAAATCACCGGCAAGCGGCACCGATTTCCAAGGATGTTTACCTGATGAATCACATCTCCTGCCGTGCCATTTTAGTGGAGTGCGGCTTTTTATCCAACCCCCAAGAGGACGCACTGCTGCAAACTGCGGAATACCAGACCAAGCTGGCGGCCACCATCGCCGGCGCGTACCTGCAATTTCAGAACATGGAAGGGGAGAGACCCAATGTCACCCAAAGCTAAAACGGTTTTTTACTGCACAGAGTGCGGCAATGAAACGCCAAAATGGCAGGGAAAATGCACCGCTTGCGGCGCGTGGAACACCGTCGTGGAGCAGCCGCCGGAGGCCAAGAAAAAGGCGGACGACCACCGGGTCAGCGGTCTGCGCGGCGGCAGTATCAACCGCCCCAGAGCCTTAGAAAGCATTGAAACCACTGATGAATTGCGGTTTGAAACCGGCATGAGTGAGCTGGACCGGGTTTTGGGCGGCGGCGCGGTGCGTGGTTCGCTGGTACTGGTGGGCGGTGCCCCCGGCATCGGAAAATCTACACTTATGCTGCAAATTTGCGACAATTTGTGCCGTTTTGCCAAGGTTTTGTATGTATCCGGCGAAGAATCGGAACGTCAAATCAAACTTCGGGCAGAGCGACTTAAAGTCCGTGGCGAGGGGCTTTATCTGCTGGCGGAGACCAATTTAGAGGACGTTATCGAGTCGGTGAACCAATTAAAGCCGGATATTCTCATCGTAGACTCCATTCAAACCCTCTATAACGGCGATTTAACCACCTCACCCGGCAGTATCGGTCAGGTGAAGGACTGCACCATGACCCTGATGCAGCTGGCGAAAGGGCAGGGGGTCACGGTTTTTGTCATTGGCCACATCAATAAGGAGGGCTCCATCGCCGGCCCGAAGATTTTAGAGCATATGGTGGACTGCGTTCTGTACTTTGAGGGCGAACAGCATATGTCCTACCGCATTTTGCGCGCCGCCAAAAATCGGTTTGGTGCCACCAATGAAATCGGCGTTTTTGAAATGGGTGACGACGGTCTGGTGGAGGTTCCCAACCCCTCTGAAATGCTGCTTTCCGGCCGTCCCCAGGACTCACCGGGCACCTGCGTCACCTGCGTTATGGAGGGTGCCCGTCCCGTACTGGCCGAGGTCCAGGCACTTTTAGCACCAACGGCCTACGGCAATCCGCGCCGCACCAGTAACGGCTTTGACTACAATCGCGCCGTCATGCTGATGGCGGTGCTGGAGAAGCGGGGCGGCCTCATGGTGAGCACCTGCGACGCATTTATTAACATCATCGGCGGTCTTACGGTGGACGAGCCTGCCGCCGACTTAGCCGCTGTAATCGCTCTGGCATCCAGCTTTCGGGACAGACCGGTGCCCAGCGACCTAACGGCCATCGGGGAAGTGGGGCTGACCGGGGAGCTGCGGGCGGTGAACAGTCTCAGCCAGCGCATCGCGGAGGTGCGGCGGTTGGGCTTTACAAAATGTATGATTCCCGCCCGCAGTAGCGGCAAGCTGACAGAACCCGCCGGTTTACAGCTGATTCGTGTCCACAACATCCGTGAAGCGTTGGCGGCCATTCTCTGAGTGTGCCGGTACAAAATTGACGCATTTGTTTTCAGACGCGGTGCCGATGCCGGCCCGCTCCAAGGAGCAGTAGCCGTCCTGCTGATAGAGACACTGATTGGTACACGCAATCAAACTCAAAACTCATCACCCAACGCTTAGTGTGACCCGCAATCCAATTATTATGAATATGAACGACCGAGAGGAGGGGCAACTGAATTGATTATCAACTCAACAAAATAAAGATTTTGTTGAGTTGGAGGGAGGCTAAAAGCCTTGTAATCCGTTCTTTTGCGTTTTGTATGGATTATCGCACTGAATCGCCCCTCATTCTCCGTGAGTTTTTAACCTACCACGAAACCATCCAGGGCCACTCTCGGAAAACCGTTGACGAATACTTTTTAGATATGCGCACCTTCCTGCGGTTTATGAAAGTTCAAAAAGGTTTGGTGCCGCGCTCCGCCGTCTTTGATGAAATCCCCATTGACGACGTTACCATTGATTTGGTGGCCTCTGTGACGCTCACAGACGTTTACGCCTTCATGGATTACCTCAGCCGTGACCGCAGTGATATGTCGGCGGCCCGCGCCCGCAAAGTCGCCACCATCCGTTCCTTTTATAAATACCTCACCACCAAGGCCAAAACGCTTAAAGAAAACCCGCTGCAGGATTTGGACTCTCCCCGGCTGAAAAAATCGTTGCCGCGCTACCTGAATTTGGACGAGAGCATCCACCTGCTGGAATCCGTGGACGGCGACAACCGTGAGCGTGATTACTGCATTTTGACGCTATTTCTCAACTGTGGCCTCCGTATTTCCGAGCTGGTGGGGTTAAATCTAACGGATGTTCGAGACGACCAACTGCGGGTGCTGGGCAAGGGCAATAAAGAGCGGATTATTTACCTAAATGATGCCTGCATAGGTGCGGTAAACGACTGGCTCTTGGTCCGCAAAAGCATTGCGGCTACTGATAAAAACGCACTTTTTATCACCCGCAAGCACACCCGCGTGACCAAGGACGGCATCCACTATATGGTCAAGCAGCGGCTCAAAAAAGCCGGGCTGGACAGCACCCAGTATTCCAGCCACAAGCTTCGCCACACCGCCGCCACGCTGATGCTCCAAAACGGCGTAGACGTGCGGACGCTTCAGGAGGTTTTGGGACACGAGCACCTGAACACCACCCAGATTTATACCCATGTGGACAACGAGGATCTCCGGGTTGCCGCCAAAGCAAACCCACTTTCCCACCAAAAGCAAAAATAGCCGCCCGGCCCGTTTTTAGACGGACTTGGGGCGGCTATTGTGTTTTCTGGGCGGAAATGCACCCAAAACATGGAGAAAACGGTGCTCCTTGGCGTAATATTCGCTGATTGGGTAGAAATCCGCGTCATAGGAATGGGCGGCAATCAGGGTATTTTCCAAGGTGGGCGGGTTTCCCATCTCCACGATAATCACGGTATGGGAAAACCGCTCCTCCACAAATTTCAGCTGTACAAAGTCACCGGGAATGACGTGCTCCAAGTCGGAGAGCTCCATGATTGGCCCCGGTCCCGGCGGGGGCAGTCGGGTCATAAACTGGTTAAAATACGGCACACCGGTCCAGGCGGGGGCCTTACGGTTGGCGTCGATGTAGTACCAGCCGTAGTCCGGCGTAAAATTCATTACACCGGTGCCGGCAAAGAGACACTGAGAGGAAAAATTGGTGCAGTCTCCCCCAATATCGTCGTAATTATAGTAGTCCGGATTGCGCCCAAACGCCCACTCATGGGCGTAGGCTATGGCGGCGGCGCGGTCGTACGGAATGGACGGTAACAACGGCGGTCAGCTCCTTTAATCGCTTTCCCGCCATCCTATGCAGTCAAAGTTCCTTTGGTCCGCAGTGCTCGCATGGAGTTGAGTACCGCCAGCAGTGACACGCCCACATCCGCGAAAACAGCCAGCCACATAGACGCATTTCCCGTGGCACCCAGCACCAAAATCACCGCTTTGACACCCAAGGCAAAGAGAATATTCTCCATCACAATGGCACGGGTGTGGCGGGCGATTTGAATAGCTAGCGGCAGCCGGTTGAGGTTATCATCCATAATCACCACGTCTGCCGCCTCGATGGCTGCGTCCGTTCCCATGCCGCCCATGGCGATGCCCACGTCCGCCCGCGCCAGTACCGGCGCGTCATTCATGCCGTCACCGATGTAAAGCAGATTGCCTTTACTGACGTTCTCGCCCATGAGTTTCTCCAGCTCTGCCACCTTGCCATCGGGGAGTAAATCGCCCACAACGGCGTCCAGTCCCACAGCCCGACCAACAACTTCGCCCGCCGCCGTTCTGTCGCCTGTGAGCATCACGGTGCGGCGCACGCCCAGGGTTTTCAGCGCGGCAAGTGCCGCCTTTGCCTCCGGCTTCGGGGTGTCGCCGATGTCCAATGCGCCGGCATACACGCCGTCCACTGCCACAAAAATGGCGGTACCAACGGTATCGTGGGGCGGCACAGTTATCCCTGCCGATTCTAGCAGACGGCGATTGCCCATGAGCACTTCCCTGCCGTCAACCATCGTTTTGACTCCCCCGCCGGCGATTTCCGTGACGGTTCCAACTCGTCCCTGGTCCGGCTCACTGCCGTAAGCTGCCCGGATGGACTGGGCGATGGGGTGGTTAGAGAGTGCTTCACCGTGGGCCGCGTAGAAAAGCAGCGTCTTTTCATCCATGCCTACCGACTGAATGTTTGTCAGCTTAAATTTGCCCTCGGTCAGAGTGCCGGTTTTGTCGAAAACCATGGTATCTACCTGACAAAGTGCCTCCAAAAAGTTACCACCTTTGACTAAAATGCCGTTTTTGGATGCACAGCCGATGCCGGCGAAAAAGCCCATGGGCACTGAAATGACCAGCGCGCAGGGGCAGGAAATTACTAAGAATACCAACGCTCTATGGATATAGTCGCTCCAAATACCGCCGAAAAACAGCGGCGGCAGTACCGCAATCAGTGTCGCCAGTAGCACCACCGCCGGGGTGTAATAACGGGCGAATTTGGTGATAAACTGCTGGGCGGGAGCCTTGTTTTGCTCCGCATCTTCCACCAATTCCAAGATTTTTGAGGCTGTGGACTCCCCGAAGGGCTTTGTGACCGTTATTCGCAGTGGGCCGGTGAGATTCACGCAGCCGGCCAAAACCGCACCGCCAATCGTCACCTCTCGCGGCATGGATTCCCCCGTCAGTGCCGCTGTGTCCAGCTGGGAAACACCCTCTAAAACGGTACCGTCCAGCGGGATTCGCTCCCCCGCCTTTACTAAAATCACGTCGCCGGGCACCACAGTTTGGGCGGCACGGTTCTCGTAACCCGTTGGGGTTACAAGCGTTGCCCGGTCAGGCCGAATATCCATCAGCCCCTCTATGGAGCGGCGGGACCGCCCCACGGCCAGGGACTGAAACAGCTCGCCCACGTCGTAAAACAGCATCACCGCCACGCCCTCCGGCATATCGCCGATGACCATTGCCCCGATGCTGGCAAGTGCCATGAGAAAGGTCTCGTCAAAAAGTTTGCCCTTCAGCGTGTGCTTGATGGCCTCCAATAGTACCTCCCAGCCGGCGGCCAGGTAGGAAAGCAGTAACAATACCGTCCGATAGGGCGCGAAAAACGGGATAAAGAGTGCTGATATGAGCAAAACCGCCGCCAGTGCAATGGAAATCAGTGTGGTTTTCTCCACGCCGGTCTCCTGATGCGGATGAGCGTGGTCGTGGGCGTTGCAGGCGGCGCAGCCATGCTCTTCTAAGGTGTGTTCCATGAACGCACCTCCTAATCTTCTAAAATATGTTCAAATGCCAGATCGAAAATCTGTTTAATGTGGTCGTCCGCCAAGCTGTAATAGACCACCTTGCCACTGCGGCGGCTCTTTACCATCCGCGCGCTTTTCAAAATTCGCAGCTGATGGGATATGGCGGACTGGGTCATATTTAAGAGTGCTGACAGGTCACAGACGCAGAGCTCTGACTTGTCCAGCGCGCAGAGAATCCGCGCCCGTGTGGAGTCGCCAAACACCTTAAAGAGTTCGGAAACCTCGTAAATCGGGTCCTCCTCCGGCATTTCCCCCCGCACCCTGGCGATGGTATCCTCGTGAATGACATTGCAGTCGCAAATTTCAGAATGTTCAGATTTCATCATGCACTTCCTGTCTATCATATGAACGATTGCTCATATGATGATTTTATGATACAGCGTAGGAGGTCGGCTGTCAAGGGAAACTGCAAAAAAATACAAAAAAACCCGGTTGCCAGCTTGTGGCAACCGGGTTTCTATTTTGTTCATCAAGCTTCGCTTTTTTGGTGCTGTTGTGCCGCCAAAAAGGTGTTTTCCATCAGCATGGCCCGGGTCATGGGCCCTACGCCGCCGGGAACCGGTGTAAGGTAAGATGCCTTTACAGCGACGCTCTCCTCATCAATATCGCCGCACAGCTTCCCTTCCCCGTTGTGGTTCATGGCTACATCGATGACTACGGTGCCCTCGCGCACCATATCGCCGGTAATCAGGCCCACCCGCCCTACTGCGGAGACTAAAATGTCCGCCTCTAAGCAGAGTTCCTTCAGATTTTTCGTCTGGGAATGGGCGATGGTTACGGTGCCGTTCCGCGCCAGCAGCAGGAGTGCCACCGGCTTTCCCACAATGTTGGAGCGGCCCACCACCAGACAGCGTTTCCCTGCCGGGTCAATGTGGTATTCGTCCAGAAGCGCCAAAATTCCCGCAGGGGTACAGGGGAGAAATTGGGGGTCACCCGTCATGAGTTTCCCCACGTTATAGGGGTGAAACCCGTCCACGTCCTTATCGGGGCGGATGGCGAGAAGTACCTCTTTTTCGTCAATCGCGGTTGGCAGCGGCAGCTGAACCAGAATACCGTCAATGTCCTCACGGCCATTGAGCACCTCAATCAAATCCAGCAAATCCACTTGTGAGGTCTCCGCCGGCAAATCGTACTCCTCGCTGTAAAAGCCGCACTGGTCGCAGTCCCGCCGTTTTCCGGCGACGTACACCTTGGAGGCGGGGTTCTCCCCAACAAGTACCACAGCTAGCCCGGGACGTCTGACAAGTGACTTTACTTTACAGGCTAGTTCTTCCTTGCGCTTTGCCGCCAGTGCTTTACCGTCCAGCAGTATCATCTTTGGTGTCCTCCTCTATGGGTTTTTTTGGCAGTTCTTCCCTTTGCCTGTTCACATACAACTGGTCTGGTGTGTGCTTTTTCGTCAGGAAATGATAGAGCAAAAAGCCAACGGCCACGGCGCAGGAGCCAAAGGCCAGCAGCTGAGAGACACGGAGACCGGTGCCGAACAGATAGAGGCTGTCGGTGCGTAGCCCCTCGATAACGCCACGGCCCAAGCCGTACCACGCCACATAGGTGAGAAACAGCTGTCCGTCAAACTTGCGCCAGTTTTTCGCGATGACAACGAGAATGACAAGGCCTATGAGATTCCACAGGGATTCATATAAAAATGTGGGGTGCACCTCGCTGTAAACCCACTGGCCGCTGCTGCTGACCCACTCCTGAATCCCCATGCGCCACGGCAGTGTGGTGGGCCCGCCGTAGGCCTCCACGTTCATAAAATTCCCCCACCGCCCGATGAGCTGCCCGATGAGCAGACCATAGGCCAAAAGGTCTGCAAAGGGCGCGAATTTGATTTTTTGCACCTTGCAGAAAATCAGCAGTGTTACCAGTGCCGCAATGACACCGCCGTAGATGGCAAGTCCGCCGTCCCAAATGCGAATCATCTGGACAAAATCCAAACTGCCGTCCGTTTTGTGGAAGTAATCTAGGTTAAAAATGATGTAATAAAGCCGCGCGCCGATGATGGCGGCAGGTACGCCGAAAAACAAAGCGTCCAAAAGGCTGTCGGCCTTGATGCCCAGCTGGGGGGCCTTGCGGTAGCAAAACGCTACCGCAAGGAGAAACCCGCAGGCGATGATGATGCCATACCAATAAATGTTGTGCCCGAACAGATTGAAAGCCACCCGATTTAGAGTCAGCTCTAGGCCAATGCCGGGAAAAGTTACCACAGTACTCATGCTTTTGCATCCTCCTTGGGTTTGATAACCGAGAGACTGGTCCGCGCAGGCACAATCCACCGGCGGATGCAGTCCTCCGCATCCTCTTTTGAAATAGCATCAAATGCCTCCGGGAAACTCAGATATTCCGCGCCGGCAAAGTGCCCTTGAGCCAGCTCAATGCAGACATTTTCAAAGGAATTCAGCCCACGGACACGGTTTCCGTAGGCGGCTTTTTTCAGCCGCTGCCAAAGTGATTTTTCAATACCCGCCGTGCCAATGCGCACCGCCTCCGCCAAAATTGCGTCACGCACCGCCTGGGGGTCACGGCTCTCACCGCCGGCACAGAGCAGCGCGCAGCCCGGATAGCTCTCGTAGCCGTAGCTGAACTGCCCGTCAATCAGGCCCTCCCCATAGAGTTTTGCATAGAGCGGTGAGGAACTGCCAAAAAGTGCCTCGCCCGTCAGCTCCGCCAGCAGTTGCACCCGCAGCTTTTCCGGCCCATTGGGTACATTCTCTGCCTTAAAGCCCACCTGAAAGAGGGGCTTCGATACCTCCATGGATACCGTAATTTCGCTCTGTGCCACAGTTTGGGGTTCCGCGTCGCCGTAATCACGGGGGGGATTTTCTCCTGCGGACTGGTGCAAAATTTCCTCTGCCAGAGCCAGTACCCCCGCCGGGTCAACGTCTCCCGCCACGCACAGAACCATGTTGCCCGGGTGATAAAACGCCTTGTGGCAGGCATAGAGCGTCTTATCCGTAATGTGGCTGATGGATTCCACCGAACCCGCCACATGCTTTTTCACCGGGTGATTTTGGAACAGTCCATCCATCAGATTGAGAAAAACCTGCTGTTCGGGGTCGTCGTCCCCCATCCGAATTTCCTGGGCAATAATCCCCTGCTCCTTCTGCACGCTCTCCGGCGTAAAGTAGGGAATGGAGACAAAGGAGAGCAGGGTTTTCAGATTCTCACGGAATTTTTCAGTACATTCAAAGTAGTAGCCGGTGATGGCGGAACTGGTGAAGGCGTTGGGGGATGCCCCTGCCGCCGCCATGTCCTGCAGGGCGTTGCCGTCCTCGGTGTCAAAGAGCTTGTGCTCCAAAAAGTGCGCCACGCCGTCCGGGGTGTCCTGCCAGACGCCGTCCAGCTGAAAGCGGGTGTCCATGCCGCCGTAATTGGTGGCGAAAAAGGCAAACTGCTTTTCAAAGCCGGGCTTTACGTCTACATAGACCGGCAGTCCGTTTGTGAGGGTGCCGCAATAGAGGGTTTCGCCGATGCGACCATAGGTTTTTTCTTCCATTACCGCGCCTCCTTGCCGGTTAAATAATAGATGCTGTCCAGCTCTATCTGTTGCGCGGCAGCCACTACCTGTTTCATAGTGACACTCTCCACCTGCGCCGCCAGCGTCTCCGGGTCCAGGCAGTTTTCCCCGACGGTAAAGGTGAGATAGTGATTTTCCAGTCGGCCCTGACCGTCTAACGTGGCACGAAGCTCGCTCACCACAGACCGCCGCGCCGCCGCCAATTCCTCCTCGGTGATGTTTCCCGCCTGACAGGCCCCAAACTGGGCCAGAATTTCGTCCCTAGCTTTGTCAAAGTTAGAAAATTCCACGCCGGAGGACACAATCATCAGACCCTTGATTTTTTCCAGCATGGAGCTGGCGTAATAGCACAGGGAGAGTTTTTCACGGACGTTGAGAAACAGCTTGGAGTTGGTGGAGCCGCCGTAGAGGTCGTTTAAGACTAAAAGTGCAGGGAAACCTTTGGTTCCAATGCAGATGCCGCCGGTGCGGAACCCCATGGACAGCTTTCCCTGTGCCACGTCCATCTCATCGGTAAAGACCCGTGGCTCCGCCGTCCCGCGATTGCAGCGCACCTCACAGTCGGCAAGGGCTAAATCGCTGTCACGGGGCAGCTCGCGCAATGCCTCCGTCAGTGCCGCCGCCACGCGGTCAATATTAGCAGAGCCGCAATAGTAGAGATTCAGTTCCGACTGCGCCAGCAGCGTTTGGTACTGTGCCCAAAGGCTTTCCGGCGTAATTTTAGCCGCCTGTTCCCCGTCGCCATAGGCATCCACGGCATAGTGCTCCCCCTCACACATCAGCTGCGTGAGCCGGGTGATGGAGTAATGCCGCTTGTCGTTTTTCTGTCCCTCAATGCGGGCGATGAGGTTTTCACGCTCCTGCGCCACATATTCTGTTTGAAATTTTCCCTGTTCTGTAACGGGCCGCAGGAGCAAATCCCCCAGCAGTGCCGCCGCCGGCTCTAAAATTTTACTGCCGTCCGGGGTGTAGGCGTCGTCCAAAAAGCTGGAGACAAAGCCCACGCACTGGGTCTCCCCTTTTTTGCGGACCATGGGCTCAATGGAGCCACCGTATAAGTCGTCCAGCACGGCGGAAAGTGCCTGCATATCGGGGTACTTGGCCGTACCGCGCCGTAACACCGACGGAATCAGCGCGTTGAGAGCGGCAGTTTCTGCGTTTAAGGGCGCGAAAAGCGTGAGGCTTAACACCGCGCTTTTGAATTTATGGGTGTGAACTGCCGTCAGCGTAACGCCGGGCAGTAAAATGCGTTCTGTAACCTCCATGTGATAACTCCTTTTGTGTTGTTGAGCGTATCTGTACATAATTGCTATATTTTTTGGCTTGCTCTTCATTATACATCAGTTTGTCCCAATTGACACGAAAAAAATTATTCTGTATGATAGAGGCAGAAAACGACACATCTAAAGAGGGGGATTTTCCATGAACACAGAGGAACTCGCCGCAATCTCCACCGCCGCCGCAAAAAAAGCCGCCGATGCCAAGTCCTCACCCGCCCGTTACCTCACCCGCGCCGCCATTGCCGGCTGCTTTATTACCGTAGGTGCCCTCATCTCCTGCCTGTGCGCCGCATGGTTTTACGCGGATGCCACCGGCGTTGCAAAACTTTTGGGTGCCATCACCTTCTCCGCCGCCCTTATCCTCATTGTCCTGCTGGGGGGCGAACTCTTTACAGGAGCCAATCTGGTGGTGGGCATCGGCTTGTACGACGGCAAAATTTCCCCGCTGGATGCGTTGCGGGTTTGGCTCTACTGCTACGGCGGCAACTTCATCGGCGTACTGGTTATCTGTCTGCTGGTGGTGGGCTCCGGCGCGTCACGGGATCTGCTGGGCTCCTATCTGGCCCTCATCATCCCCGCCAAACTGTCCGCGCCGTGGTACGCCATCTTTCTAAAGGGTGTCCTCTGTAATCTCCTGGTCTGTATCGGCGTGTACGCCGGCTTCCGTCTGAAAAGCGAAAGCGGAAAAATTTTAGTCATCACGTTGGTCATCACAACCTTTGTCATGGCGGGCTTTGAGCACAGCATTGCCAACATGGCATTTTTTAGCCTCTATGCCCTGCTGGTTCCCGGGGCGGACTTCTTGGCAATGGGGCACAACCTCCTGTGGTCCACTCTGGGCAATTTACTGGGCGGCGCAGTCCTTTTGGGCCTTCCCCTCTGGTTTGTGGGCACGCCGAAAATCGAAAAAAATCCTTGACAAAATGTGCGGTATGCTGTATAGTATGTCATTGTAAAGTACTTCTACTTTACACAACAACATGTGGAGGTGGTTACGCTGAAAAACCAAGCCTATCGTATGTCTATGCTCTTTGACTTCTACGGCGAAGTACTCACGGACCGGCAAAAGGAGTTCTACGACCTCTACTATAATGAGGATTTATCCCTGGCTGAAATCGCCGAAAACTATAACATTTCCCGCCAAGGTGTCCGGGATGCCATTGTCCGCGCAGAGGGCATCCTCACCGAGCTGGAGGACAAAACCGGCATCATCCGCCGCTTTAAGCTTAATCAGGAGGAACTGCTCAAACTGGAGCTTCAGCTGGATGAGGTTATGGGTGCCGTCAGCCACTCCGGCGACACCGGCATGCATGACGCAGAACTTACGCTGCACAAGATGAAGGAAGAACTCATCGCGTTGAGGCAAGGTAAGTAATGGCATTTGAAGGTTTAACTGAAAAGCTATCCGCCGCCTTTAAGAAGCTTCGTGGCAAAGGGCGGCTCACCGAAGCCGATGTCAAAGAGGCCATGCGCGAGATTAAGCTGGCGCTTTTAGAGGCCGACGTTGGGTTTAAGGTCGTTAAGGAATTTATTGCTAAGGTCACGGAACGCGCCATCGGCGCGGACGTTTTAGAGAGCCTCACCCCCGCCCAGATGATTGTAAAAATCGTCAACGAGGAATTAACCTCTCTGATGGGCGGCGCGGACAGCAAGCTGAATATCTCCTCCAAGCCCCCCACCGTGGTGATGCTGGTAGGCCTTCAGGGTGCCGGTAAAACCACCAACGGCGCAAAGCTTGCGGGCCTGATGAAAAAGCAAAACGGCAAGCGTCCCCTTTTGGTCGCCTGCGACGTGTACCGCCCCGCCGCCATTGAACAGCTGGAGGTTGTGGGTAAGCAGCTGGATATCCCTGTGTTCCAAATGGGACAGATTAACCCCGTAGACATCGCCAAGGCCGCCGTAGACCACGCAAATAAGCACGGCAACGACATGGTGTTTCTCGATACCGCCGGACGGCT
The DNA here is from genome assembly GCA_036647315.1 of Oscillospiraceae bacterium. GTDB lineage: Bacteria > Bacillota > Clostridia > Oscillospirales > Oscillospiraceae > JAVXKN01. The sequence continues at coordinate 21,892 of JAVXKN010000003.1, forward strand.
CCATGTGGACGAGGAACTGATGCAGGAGCTGCAGAACATCAAAGCCGCCGTCTCCCCCGATGAAATTCTCTTAGTGGTGGATGCCATGATTGGCCAGGATGCCGTCAGTGCCGCCAAGGCCTTCGACGACGCACTGGACATTACCGGCGTGATGCTCACCAAGCTGGACGGCGATGCCCGCGGCGGCGCGGCTCTCTCCATTAAAGCCACCACAGGCAAACCCATTAAGTTTTCAGGTACCGGCGAAAAACTGGACCAAATCGAGGTTTTCCACCCGGACCGCATGGCCTCCCGCATCTTAGGCATGGGCGATATGCTCTCCCTTATTGAAAAAGCGGAGCAGAACTTCGATGCCACCAAGGCCGCCGCCCAGATGGAGCGGATGCGGAAAAACAAGTTTACGCTCACCGATTTCTTAGACCAGATGGCCCAGCTTAAGGGCATGGGCAATCTCTCCGATATTGCGGGAATGCTCCCCGGCATGGACGCGAAAGCGTTGGATGGCGCCTCCATTGACGAATCCCTCATGGGCAGGATGGAAGCCATGATTCTCTCCATGACTGTGGAGGAGCGGGAAAACCCCTCCATCCTCAATAGCAGCCGCAAGCGGCGCATTGCCGCCGGCAGTGGCACTCAGGTCTCCGACCTGAACCGGCTCCTCAAGCAGTTTGACATGATGCAGCAGATGACGAAGCAGTTTTCCGGCGGCAAAATGAAAAAGGGCATGATGGGCAAAATGAAGGGTCTCCCCTTCTAAACTCCCCGCAACAGTAGTTGGCTTGCACCGTTGGTGCTTCCATATAAGACGTTTTATCATTTGGAGGTGAATAGTATGGTTAAAATTAGACTGCGTAGAATGGGTGCAAAGAAGGCTCCTTTCTACCGTATCGTAGTAGCTGATTCTCGCTATCCCCGTGATGGCCGTTTCATCGAAGAAATCGGCACTTACAATCCCCTGACCGAGCCCGCCGAGTTGAAGGTGGACATCGACCGCGCACAGGCTTGGATCAAGACCGGTGCACAGCCCACCGAAACCGTTAAGAACCTGCTGAAAAAGGCCGGTATCTAATGATTTCTGCCGAAACGGGTCGTGATCCGTTTCGGCGCAATCCTGCTTTGCAGGGGTCCAACGAAGGAGGGCACTACGGCATGAAAGAGCTTCTCACTTACATTGCGCAGAATTTGGTGGAACATCCGGAATCCGTCAATGTAACCGAGCTTCAGGGCGAAGGCGAAACCATCCTAGAGCTACGGGTAGCACCTGACGACATGGGCAAGGTCATCGGCCGCCAAGGCCGCATTGCCAAGCACATTCGTTCAGTGGTGCGGGCAATGGCGCAGCAAAACGGTACCCGCGTCAGCGTTGAAATCGTAGACTAACAGTTCGCTTCTGCCCACAGGGCAAACGAATGAGCAACCGGCTTTCCCGGTTGCTCATTTTAGCATCGGCAGATTAGGAGTTGTAAAAATGAAAAACGAGTTTTTAGAGGCCGGACAGATTGTCAACACCCACGGAATTCAGGGTGAACTCAAGGTGCTCTCCTGGTGCGACACCCAGGAGATTCTGTGCGGAATTCAAACTTTTTATATTGACGAAAAGCCTTTTAAGGTGCGCAGTGCCAAATCCTGTAAAGGTAGCTGCCTTGTCAGACTTGAGGGCATTGACGACATCAATGCCGCCATGTGCTTTAAGGGGAAAACCGTCATGGTTCCCCGGAGCAGCGTCCCCTTAGAGGCGGGTGCCCACTATCTGGCGGACATCATCGGGCTGCAGGTAGTTGACGCGGAAACCGGCGATAAACTAGGGACAATCACCGACATCCTCTCCCCCTCCGCCCAGCAGGTCTATGTGGTGAATGACGGTGAAACCGACCATCTGATTCCCGCTGTTGCCGAGTTTGTCAAAAGCATCGACACCGAGGCGGGCATCATGCGCGTAAAACTCATTGAGGGGCTGTAAAAATGTATCAGATTGACATTATGACCCTTTTTTCCGACACCGTGGGCGATGTGCTCAGCGAATCCATTTTGGGGAGAGCCCAGGAGCGGGACCTTTTGCGCATCACCGCCCACCAGATTCGGGATTACACCCTCAATAAGCAAAAACAGGTGGACGATTACCCCTACGGCGGCGGCCGTGGTGCCGTCATGCAGGCAGACCCCCTCTACCAGTGCTGGAAACACATCTGCGATGAGGCGGACGGCCCCGTCCACACCATCTATATGTCCCCCTGCGGCATCACCTTTAATCAAACCGAGGCAAAGCGGCTGAAAAACGACTACAATCACCTGATTTTGGTCTGCGGACACTACGAGGGCATCGACCAGCGGTTTATTGACGAGTGCGTAGACGAGGAGCTTTCCATCGGCGACTTTGTGCTCACCGGCGGCGAAATTCCCGCCATGGCGGTGGCAGATGCGGTGAGCCGCATGGTGCCCGGGGTGCTCCCCGACGAGGAGTGTTTCACCGAGGAGAGCCACTACAACGGCCTTTTGGAATATCCCCAGTATTCCCGCCCGGAAATCTGGCATGAGCGCGCCGTCCCCCCTATTTTGCTGACGGGACACCACGCAAACGTCACCAAATGGCGGCGGAAACAAGCACTGTTACGCACCCGTAACCGCCGGCCGGATATGTACGAAAAACTGGATCTCTCCTCCAAGTCCGACCAAAAACTTTTGGCGGAACTTGCGCAAGAACAGCAAGAAAAAGGGACAGACTAGATTTGACATTTTCAATATAATGTGGTACAATCTAATTCTGTAAATTAGATTAGGAGATATGAAATATGAGTTTTCGAGTCGTAACCGACAGCTGCTGCGATATGCTCCGAGGCATCATCAAGGTTCCCCTCACCATTCGGGTGGGCGACCATACCTTTACGGACAATGAAAAGCTGGACCAGAGCGATTTGCTGTGGGCTATGAAAAACTGTCCCGAAGCACCGAAAACCGCCTGCCCCTCTCCTACCCAGTATATGGAGGCCTATGGTGACGGCACGGACGATGTTTATGTGGTCACGCTCTCTGCCCTCCTCTCCGGCTCTCACAATGTAGCCCAGCAAGGGGCCACGCTGTGGCTGGAAGAGCACCCGGAGGGTCACATTCGCGTTTTTAACTCCTGTTCCGCCTCTGCCGGCGAAGCACTTATTGCATTAAAAATCAAAGAGATTGCCTCCACCGATTTGCCTTTTGAGGAGGTTGTCTCCCAAATCGACAAGTTCTGTGGCGAGATGAACACCCTGTTCGTTCTGGAATCTCTGGACAATCTGCGTAAAAACGGCCGCCTGTCCGCCCTCCAATCCATTGTCACCAGCACGCTGAAAATCAAGCTGCTCATGGGTGCCACACCTGAGGGTGAAATCTGCAAAAAGAGTCAGGCACTGTCCATCAAACAGGCCCTCTCTAAAATGACCGCCATCATGGCATCAGACGAAAAACACGCCGGCAAAATTCTCTCCATCTCCCACTGCAACTGCTTAGAGCGTGCCTTTCTCCTCCGTGAAATGGCGCAAAAGCAGTGCCACTTCTCCCAAACCGTCATTTTTGACACCTGCGGCATCAGCACCGTCTACGCCAACGACGGCGGCATCGTCGCCGCTTATTAAATCAGAACACTTCACTGCCCGACGGAAATTTCCGTCGGGCAGTTTGCTATTTTTTTCTCGCTATGTTACAATGAAAAAAACAAATTTCGAGCGCGATAAGGGGTTCATTTATGAATTTATGCAA
>JAVXKN010000004.1:0-13627 GCA_036647315.1 Oscillospiraceae bacterium
AGGGGCGGGAGAATCCCAAAGTTCACGTTCATGGGCTGAAAATTCCCCACCCCTTGATTGCTCACATAGAGGGCCAGAGCACCGATGGCGGTCTCTTGGGGGAAGTCCAGCGGGGGCTTATTTTGCAGGCGATTTGCCAGCTCTACCGCCGCCAGAAAGCCGGAGGCGGTGGACTCTACATAGCCCTCCACCCCTGTCACCTGACCGGCAAAGCAGAGATTAGGGGCTTTTTTCACCCGATAATAGCGGTCTAGCAGCTTGGGGGAATTGAGGTAGGTATTGCGGTGCATCACGCCGTAGCGGACGAATTCCGCGCTGTGGAGGGCGGGAATCATGGAGAACACCCGCTTTTGCTCCGGGAATTTCAGATGGGTTTGAAACCCCACCAGATTGTAGAGGGTGCCCGCGTCGTTATCACGGCGGAGCTGAACCACGGCATAGGGCTCCCGGCCGGTTTTGGGGTCTTTCAGGCCACGGGGCTTTAGGGGCCCGTAGCACAGGGTGTCGTGTCCACGGCGGGCCATCACCTCTACGGGCATACAGCCCTCGAAGACGTTTTTGTCCTCAAAGCCGTGAACCTCCGCCTCTTGTGCGTGGCAGAGCGCGTCCCAAAAGGCCTCGTATTCTCCCTCATCCATGGCGCAGTTCATGTAGTCCGCCGTTCCCTTGTCGTAGCGGGAGGCAAACCAGGCTTTTTCCATATCCACGCTCTCCCCTGTCACAATGGGGGCGGCGGCATCGTAAAAATGCAGGTGCTCCGCCTCGGGGAAAAAGGCGGCAATGGCATCCGCCAGCGCGTCTGACGTGAGGGGCCCGGTGGCTACGATGGTCTGGCCCTCCGTGGGTAACTCCGTCACCTCGCCATCTTGAACGGTAATCAGCGGACAGGCGCGGATTTTGTCGGTAATCATTTGGGCAAAGCCCTCACGGTCCACCGCCAGAGCACCGCCCGCCTCTACGCGGGTGGCATCGGCGCAGGAGAGAATGAGACTGTCCATCCGCCGCAGTTCCTCTTTTAGGAGGCCTACGGCGTTTTCCAGTTGGTCGGAGCGGAGGGAATTGGAGCACACCAGTTCCCCAAACTGGGGGGTATGGTGGGCGGGAGACATTTTTTCGGGCTTCATCTCCCGCAAAATGACGGGGATGCCCCGCCGGGCCAGCTGCCAGGCGGCTTCACTGCCGGCAAGGCCGGCACCGATGACGGTGACTGATTCCATAGGTGGTTCCCTTTCCTTGTGGGCTTAGGTTGTGGGTTTTTTCGCCGGTGCCTTTTTGGCGGCGGGTTTCTTTGCTGCCGGTTTCTTGGCGGCCGGCTTTTTCGCTGCCGGTTTCTTGGCGGCGGTCTTTTTCGCCGCCGGTTTTTTGGCGGCTGCTTTTTTGGTCGCCGGCTTTTTGGCTGTTTTCTTTGTCTCCTCGGTAGCGGTCTCCCCCTCCGCTGTGGTGGCTACCTTTTTCTTGTAGCCGCCGCGCTTGTCCTCCGGGGTGAAGTTGGGACATTCCTCGTTGACGCAGTAGGGCTTTTTCGCCCCTCTGCCGGACTTTTTGAACATGGTCATGCCGCACTCCGGGCAGTCGTCTTTGACGGGGACATCCCAGGTCATAAAGTCGCAGGGCGCGCCGTTATTCTTGCCGCCGTTGTGCTCACAGCCGTAATAGGTGTAGCCGTTGCGGGAGGTTTTTTTCAGAATCCGACTGCCGCACTTGGGGCAGCGGCCGGGCATTTCAATGACGATGGGCTTGGTGAAGGTGCACTCCGGGTACCCGGGGCAGGCTAAGAATCTGCCAAAACGGCCGGATTTAATCACCAGCTGCTTGCCGCAGAGGTCGCAGACCTCGTCGGAGAGTTCGTCGGGGACCTTGATGCGCTCCCCGTCCATTTCGCTCTCCACCTTCTGCAGGTTTTCGGAAAAGCCCTTGTAGAAGTTCCCCAGTACGGCCTTCCAGTTTTCTTTGCCGGCCTCTACCTTGTCCAAATTTTCCTCCATGTGGGCGGTAAAGGCGGGGTCTACGATGTCGGCAAATTTGTCCTTCATAAGGCCGGTGACTACCTCGCCTAAGGGTGTGGTGCGCAGGTATTTGCCCTCTTTGATGACGTATTCACGGTCGATAATGGTGGAGACGGTGGGGGCATAGGTGGAGGGGCGGCCTACGCCCTTTTCCTCCAGCGCGCGGATTAAAGTCGCCTCGGTGTATCGGGCGGGGGGGGTGGTGAAGTGCTGCTCCTTGTTGAGGCTGTTCATGGTGAGGTGCTCCCCCTCTTTGAGGTCGGGCAGCGGGGACTGGGGTTTTTCCTCCTCTTCATCTTTGCCCTCCTCGTAGACGGCGGTGAAGCCGGAGAACTTGATGGAGGAGTGGTTGGCTCTGAAAATATAGTCGGCGGCAGTGACATCAATGGTGACGCTGTCGTACACCGCGCCGGACATCTGGCAGGCCACAAAGCGGGACCAGATGAGTTTATACAGGCGGAACTGCTCGGAGGTGAGGCTCCCCTTGATGGACTCGGGGGTGAGAGTCACGTCTGACGGACGGATGGCCTCATGGGCGTCCTGCGCGCCGGATTTCGTCTTGAACACACGGGGTTCGCCGGGGTAATAGTCCTTGCCGTACCGCCCGATGATGAACTGCTTGGCGGCGGCGGTGGCCTCGTCGGAGAGACGGAGGGAGTCGGTTCTCATGTAGGTGATGAGGCCTACGGTGCCCTCCTCGGCAATGTCGACGCCCTCATAGAGCTGCTGGGCGATGGACATGGTGCGGCGGGGGGTCATCCCCAACTTGCGGGAGGCCTCCTGCTGCAGGCTGGACGTAATGAAGGGGGGTGCCGGGGAGCGGTTTTTGTCCTGACGCTTCACTTGGGTGACGGCAAAACCGGCCTCGTTGACGGTTTCTAGGACCTTTTCCACCTCTTCGGCACTGTGGAGCTCCTCTTTTTTGCCCTTGCCGTAAAACTGGGCCTTAAAGCCGCCGATTTTAGGGGCAATGCGGGCCAAATCAACGTCTAAAGACCAATATTCCTCGGGGATAAAGGCGCGAATTTCCTCCTCACGCTCGGCCACAATGCGGGTAGCCACCGACTGGACACGGCCTGCGGACAGACCACGGCGAATTTTTTTCCACAGGAGGGGTGAGAGCTGGTAGCCCACGATGCGGTCTAAAATGCGGCGGGCCTGCTGGGCATCCACCAGGTCCTGGTCGATAACCCGGGGGGCGGCGATGGACTCGGTGACTACCTTTTTGGTAATCTCGTTAAAGGTGACGCGGTAGGTCTTGTCGTCCGCGATGTTGAGGAGACTTTTCAGGTGCCAAGAGATGGCCTCGCCCTCACGGTCGGGGTCGGTGGCGAGAAAGACTTTCGCGCTGTTTTTCGCGGCGCGCTTTAAGTCTGCAATTAAGTCCTCTTTGCCCTTGATGGGCTGATAATCCGGCTCGAAGTCATGGTCGAAGTCCACACCCAGCTTGCTTTTGGGCAGGTCACGGACGTGACCCATGGAGGCCTTGACCACATAGTCCGGCCCTAAATATTTCCCGATGGTTTTCGCCTTGGCGGGAGATTCTACGATGACGAGATTTGTTTTAGACATAGGGTTCCTCCAGCTCGATGCTGCCGCGGTTGCTCCGTGGGCGGCGCATCTATTTTTCTTTGAGTAGGACACTGGCGGCGAACCGTTTGCCGGCCTGTTCCTCAATGTAGCCCCGGACTTGGAGCAGGGTGAGTGCGGAGAGAATTCTCCGGGTGGGAATTTGTGTAACGTCGATGAGTTCATCGGTGAGCAGGGTTTTGTCCCGCAGGGCCGCTAAAATGTCCCGCTGGTCGTCGGTCAGTTGGGGTTTGACCGCCTGCCAGTCGATGGTGGGGCGGGTGTCGCCGTGGGGTTCTGCCGCCGTCTCCGGGGACTTTTTAGATTTTGGCTCCTTGGGGGTCTCCCCCTCCATGCCGGCGGTGGCGGTAGCCACACGGGCGTTGAGATTCTCCTCAGAGAGGTAGTCCGGGCGGCGGATTTTGCGGGGATAGAGGTGCTCGTAGTCCTCCATCACGTCCCAACCACGGGTGACAAGCTTGGCTGTGCCCTGCCCGATGAGCCAGTTGGGGCCTTCACTCATGGGGGCATCGGCATTGCCGGGGACGGCGAAGACATCCCGGTTTTGCTCCAGAGCCTTTTGCGCCGTGATGAGCGTCCCGCTGTGGCGGGTACCCTCTACCGCCACCACGCCCAGAGACAGGCCGCTGATGATACGGTTGCGGATGGGGAAATTCCGGGGGAGATTTTCCGCGCCGGGTGGATATTCTGAAATGAGGGCACCTACGCTGGCCACGTCCTCATAGAGAAAGCGATTTTCACGGGGGTAAATCATGTCGATGCCCCCGGCTAGGACGGAGACTACCTGTCCCCCGCCGTTGAGCGCGCCCTTGATGGCGGCGGTGTCCAGCCCGTGGGCGATACCTGACACCACCACGGCACCCTGCCGTGACAGCTCTAAGCCCAGCTTACCCGCCATTTTGATGCCGTAGGGCGTGGGGGTTCTGGTACCCACCACCGCAACGGCGATTTCCTCATCAAAGGGAATGTCCCGCCCGCGGACGTAGAGGACTACCGGCGGGTCGTAGATGTTTTTCAGCCGTTCCGGGTAGTTGGCATCCTGCACCGTCATAATGCGGTAGCCCAGTCTGTCGCAGTCCTCTAAAATCTGCTCGGCACCGTCCAGTGACTTGTCCAGCAGGCTTTCTTTGGCGTTTTTGGGCAGCTCGTCCACCAAATCGTACTCACCGGGGTCCGCGAAAAAGGCGGCCTCCGGGGTGCCGAACTGCTCCAGCACCCGAAAGGTGGCGGGGTTGGAGAGGCCGTGCCGGGTGGTGAGCCAGAGAAAATACTTCAGCGTTGCCACGGTACAGACCTCCCTTTTTTTAGCGGTAGAGCTCCCACAGGACTACGGCGGCCGCCGTGGCGGCGTTTAACGACTCGCATTGAGGCTCCATAGGAATTTTAATGGTTTTCGTGCAGAGTGTTAAAACCTCCTCCGACACGCCCTTCCCCTCGCTGCCGATGACTACGCACAGGCGTTTTTCGGTGAGCTCACGGAGGGACAAGGTGTCCGCCCGCAGGGCGGTGGCGTAGAGCGGGAGGTTGGAGGCGGCAAGGGTCTTTTGGAGTGCCTGGGGGGTACATTCGTAGACCGGCAGGCGGAAAGAGGCACCCATGGCGGAGCGGACGGTTTTGTGCCCGAAAGGATCCGCACAGGCGTTTACCAAAATCAGACCGTCGGCACCCAGCGCGTCGGCGGAACGCCAGATGGTACCCACGTTGCCCGGGTCCTGAACGCCGTCCAGCACCAGATAGCGGGTGCCCGTGAGTGTTTCCGGCAGCGCGGTATCGGGCAGACGGCAGGTGAACAGCGCGCCCTGAGGGGACTGCATGGGGGACACCGACTGCATAATATCCCCGGGAATCTCCACATGGCGGAGGGTTTCCGGCAGGGCTATTTGTAAGGACGAGGCCGTCACCACGCAGGTGATGTCCGCCTGCCATTTGAGGGCTTCCTCTAAAAGCTTCACGCCGTCACAGAGGTACTCCCCACGCTCCTTGCGATAGCTGCCGCCGGTTTGAAGCTTGCGCAGGTGGGTCATGAGGGTATTCTGGCGGCTTGTGATGTACTCTGTCATCTTACAATCTCTGGAGGCGGTTGGTGTCTTTATCCTGACCCAAGGTGACAATCACGTCGTTTTTTAAGAGGGTAAAATCGCCGCCGGGGGCCATATGCATCTCGTCGGGGACGATGCGGTGGACGGCGATGATGTTCACGTTGAAGTTGGCGCGGACGTTAATCTCTTGAATGGTTTTGCCCTGCCAGATAACGGGGACGGGGATTTCCACAATGCTGTACCCATCGGCCAGCTCAATGAAATTGAGGACGTTGGAGCTGGAAAGGCCGTGGGCCAGCTTGGCACCCATCTCGTGCTCCGGGAAAATGACCCGGTCCGCGCCGATTTTTTCCAGCACTTTGCGGTGGACGTGGCTGCGGGCCTTGGCTACCACATGCTTCACGCCCAGTTCTTTCAGATTGAGGGTGATGAGGGCACTGTTGCCGATATCGTCCCCGCAGGCCACGATGGCGCAGTCGCAGTTTCGGGCGGACATGGACTTTAAGACCTCCGGGTCCCGGGCATCGGCGGTGACGGCGTGGGTGACTTGGTTGGAGATGGCCTGCACCGGCTCCTCCCGGACATCCATTGCCAGCACTTCGTTCCCCAGTGCGCAGAGTTCGGTGGCTACGGCGGTACCGAAACGGCCTAACCCAATGACTAGAAATGTTTTCATAACTCGTAGGACTCCTTTTAACCAATCATAATATCCATGTGTGGATATTTAATTTTAGCGGCGGCGTTTCGATGGGTGAGGAACGCGATGGAGAAGGACATAATGCCCACTCTGCCGATGAACATACAGCACATCACCACAATGCGGGAGAGGGCGGAGAGGGACGGGGTCATGCCGGTAGTGACACCCACGGTACCCAGCGCGGAGGCGATTTCAAAGCCGCAGTCCAAAAAGGGCAAGCCCTCGGCGACGGAGAGAATCATGGAACCGCCAAAGAAAATAAAGAGAACGATGAGCACCAGCGTCATGGCGTTAATCACACGGCGGGAGGAGATGGTTTTCTCGCCGATGGTGACTTCGTCAGAGCCGTGCATACCGGCGCGAAGGGCTAAGAGCAGAACCCCCATGGTGACGGTTTTGATGCCGCCTGCAGTGGAGCCGGAGGAGCCGCCCACCAGCATCAGGAGAATACCCGCCGCCTTAGAGCTATCCTGCAACGCCCCTTGGTCGATGGAGTTAAACCCGCAGGTGCGAAGCGTCACTGACTGGAAGAAAGAATTTAAGACTTTTTTCCACAGGGGCATCTCCCCGATGGTTTTGGGGTTATTCCACTCCACCACCAAAAAGAACACCGCGCCCACCACAATTAAGACGGCGGTTATGCCCAGCACCAGCTTGGTGTAGGTGGCGTATTTCCGCCAACGTTTAGACTCACGAATATCCGCCCAGACGAAAAAGCCCAGACCGCCAATGACAATGAGACACATGAGGGTGATGAGCACCACCGGGTCCCCGTCACGGGTAACCATGCTGGAAAAGGGGCCCTCTGACCCCAACAGGTCAAAGCCGGCGTTACAGAAGGCGGAGACTGCGTGGAAAATGCCCCGCCAGATGCCGCCCACCAAACCGTACTCCGGGATAAAGCGGAGGGACAAAATAGCGGCACCTGTCCCCTCGAAAACCAGAGTGCCGATGAGGGCATTGCGCACCACGCGGACAACGCCGCTCATGTCGTTGAGGTTTAAGGTGGAGACCATGATAAGCCGCTCGGAAAGGCCGATGCGGCGATGCAGTACAAAGGACACCAGGGTAATCACCGTCATGAAGCCCAGACCGCCCATCTGTATCATGCACAAAATCACCGCCTGACCGAACACCGTCCACTGGGTGAAGGTGTCCACCAGGATGAGGCCTGTGACGCAGGTGGCGGAGGTGGCGGTAAAGAGCCCGGTGAAAAAGCCGGCGGACTGGCCGCTTTTAGAGGCGATGGGCAGGGTTAACAGGAGCGCGCCCAGTATAATAATCGCCGCGAAGGAGCCCACCACAATGCGGGTGGGGTTTAAGTGGCGGCGGGAAAGGATGTGGAACTTTTCTCTCAAGCATCTGACCTTCTTTCAAAAGCGCAGAAAAGCATACCGGCGGAGCAACGCCCCGTCGGTATGTTAAGGTACTTAATCTTGGGGCTTCATGGTGGGGAACAGAATAACGTCACGGATAGAGTCGCTGCCCGTGAGCATCATCACCGCTCTGTCGATACCAATGCCCATGCCGCCGGTGGGGGGCAGGCCGTATTCCAAGGCAGTGATAAAGTCCTCGTCCATCATGCCGGCCTCGTCGTCGCCGGACTCACGGAGGGCAACCTCGTGCTGGAAACGGCCACGCTGGTCGATGGGGTCGTTGAGCTCAGAGAAGGCGTTGGCAAACTCAGAGTGGCAGACGAACAGCTCGAACCGCTCGGTGAGCCGGGCATCCTTGGGGGAACGCTTGGTGAGGGGGGAAACCTCCACGGGGTACATGGTAATAAAGGTGGGCTGAATCAGCTTTTCCTCTACCTTTTGGTCGAAGGCCTCGTAGAGCGCACGGCCCCAGGTCTGCTCGCAGCCGTCCATGTCGATGCCTGCGGCAACGGCGGCGGCAACAGCCTCCTTGTCGCCGGAAATGGCGTCAAAATCAATGCCCACATATTCCTTGACAGAGTCAATCATGGTAAGCCGACGCCAGCCGGGGGTTAAGTCCAGCTCCTGACCCAGCCAAGTAATCTTGTAGCTGCCCAGAATCTTCTCTGCGGCGGAGGAGAGAATTCCCTCGGCAATATCCATCATGTCGTTGAAGTCCGCATAGGCCTCATAGAGCTCGATGGAGGTAAATTCGGGGTTATGCTTGGGGTCCATGCCCTCGTTGCGGAAGATGCGGCCGATTTCGTAGACACGCTCAAAGCCGCCCACAATCAGGCGCTTTAAGTGCAGCTCGGTGGCGATACGCATGAACATATCAATGTTCAGAGTATTGTGGTGGGTGACGAAGGGGCGGGCGGTGGCACCGCCGGAGATGGTGTTGAGGACGGGGGTCTCCACCTCCATATAATTCCGTGCGTCCAAATAGGCGCGAACGTGCTTAATAAAGGCGGTGCGGATTTCAAAGGCGCGGCGAACCTCCGGGTTCATGATCAGGTCCACATAGCGCTGGCGGTAGCGGGTTTCCTTGTCGGTGAGGCCGTGGAACTTCTCGGGGAGGGGCAAAAGGGACTTGGACAGCAGGGTAATCTTCTCACAGCGGACGGAAATTTCCCCACGCTTGGTGCGGAACACTTCGCCCTCTACGCCGATAATGTCGCCAATGTCGTCCTTCTTCAGTTCGCCTAAACCGTCCTCGCCCAACTCGTCTACGCTGGCGTAGAGCTGAACTCTGCCGGAACCGTCCTGCAGGTCGCCAAAAATGGCCTTGCCCATGCCGCGCTTGCCCATGAGGCGGCCGGCGATGGAAACACGCTTGCCCTCCAGCGCGTCAAAGTCCTTTTGGATTTCGGCGGCGTGGTGGGTGACGTTGTACTTGGTAATTTGGAAGGGGTCGTGGCCTGCATTCTGCAGGTCCTTCAGCTTGTCCCGACGAATTTGCAGCAGTTCGGAGAGGGACAGCTCGGGCTCAGTGCCCGGAACATTCTTTTGTTCAGACATTTTTATTTTCTCCTTTTATCAGCAGCGTTTTTAACGCTCGATTTTAACAACCTTGTACTGGATATTGCCGGCAGGGGCCTCTACCATCGCTTTCGCGCCCTCGGCTTTGCCCATAAGGGCTTTGCCAAAGGGGGAATCCTCGGAGATGCGGCCCAGCATAGGGTCAGCCTCCTGAGAGCCCACGATTTGATAGGTATCCTGTTCTTTGGTGCCCACGGTGAGCACCGTCACTTTACTGCCTAAGCGCACCGTGTTGGAGGGGGTGGTATGCTCCTCGATGACCACATAGTTGGACAAAATGTTTTCCAGTTCCGCAATGCGGGAGTACAGTTTGCCCTGCTCGTTTTTCGCCTCGTCGTACTCGCTGTTTTCTGAGAGATCCCCAAAGGAACGTGCCTCTTTAATCTGATCGGCGACTTCTTTCTCACGCACCGTTTTCAGATAAACCATCTCCTGTTTGAGTTCCGCCAGACGCTCTGGACTAAGCTTAAATTCCTTTGCCATTGAGCAAGACACACCTTTCAAATTGAATGAAAACGGACCTTGCGGCCCGCCAGATGCAATATTATATGGGAAGCCCATTTCTATATTTAATGTATTATATGTAGTTTGATGCCTTCTGTCAAGCTGTTTCGGTGACAATCACTTCTACATCTTGTGATTTGAGTTTACCCCAGTCCCACAAAAGGGCCAAAAACGGCAACCTTTCGCAGTCCTTGGGCAGGGTGAGAAATGGGACGTTCAGTGTAAAGCCAAGGGGTGACGGGGGGCTGTCATACAGGGGGATAATCCCCGCCGGCAGGGGGGCTTTTTCCGGGGAAAAGGAGAGGGTCAAGTCCCGGTGATTTCCCGGGGGGCCTAGGGCGATGCCATGCTCCAACCAGAGACTGCGGGCAAGGGCATCGCTGCCGCCGGCGGTCTCCACCGACAGATAGCGCAAACAGGCGGAAAGGCGGTGGGCGGCGGCGTAGAGAGGGGCTGTGACGCTTTCACCACGGAGGACTACCACGGCTTTCTCCATGGGGATGCCGGCTTTTTTCAGGTAGCAGAGGGCGATTTCCGCCGCCAACGCTTGGAGGAGATTTGCCGTGGGGACGGGGCGGAGGCCATAGGGGGTGAGGCTGGCCCAATCGGCAAAGTCGGGGGGCACCAGCAGGTGGGTCACACCTGCCTTTTGCAGCTTTTTCCCCGCAGTTTTGAGGCGGCGAAGGCTGGTGCGGGGGGTGCTTTTCACCACGGCGGTGAGCACCGTGATGCCGCCCAGCTGTTCCGGCACCAGCGTGACGGCCGAACAGCCGGATGTTTCTGTAAAACGAAGTCTCCCTACCACGCTACCACCTCGGGTACAGGGTATGCCGGGGGGATTCTATTTATGCAGCGCGTCCACGGCGGCGGCAAGCTGATTGTCCTCGGTTTCGGACAGGGGCAGTTCTCTATCAGGGATAAGGCCGGTACCCACCAGAGAAACGCCCTTGCCGGTGGTATACGCGCCTGTGGAAATAGCCAGAGCACCGCCGTTTTTGAGGGGGAAGGACTGCTGAGAATAGCCCTTGCCGCAGGTGGTTGTGCCAACAATGGGGGCACTGACGCTCTCACGAAGCTGGGCGGCAAAAAATTCGGCGGCACTGTAAGTGTCCTGATTGACCAGCACTGCCATGGGCAGGTCTACACAGGCGGCATCGGACTGGGTGGTTTTGGTGGGGCCGTTTTTACTGTGGCTGGCGAAAATAGGGCCCTCCGGCAGGAGATAATCCAGCATTTTGGTCAGCTCGCCCAGATAGCCGCCGGGGTTATTGCGCATATCGAAAATAAGGCCGGTAACGCCCTGCTTTTGCAGGTCAGCCACCGCTTTTTCCACCGATTCCGCGGTGCGCTCGTAAAAATTCGCTACCTTAATATAGCCCAGCCCGCTCTCCAGCTTTTCGTAGGTGACGGCCTCCACCTCCATGCTGCGGCGGAGGAGGGTAACGGTGCGTTTGGTGCCGTCGGGGCTGAGAATTTCCAAGGTGACGGAAGTGCCCTCTTCGCCTTGGATTTTGGCGGCACCCTCCGTCTTGCCCTCCCCTGCCAGCGAAAAACCGTCGGCAGAAAGTATCACATCGCCGGGGAGAACTCCGCTCTCTTGGGCGGTACCGCCCTCGGTGACGGACTGGACCAAAAGGCCCTCCTCCCGCTCATAGGTGACGGTGACGCCGATGCCCACATAGTGGTTGGTGCGGCGGAGATTTTGGGCGGCAAACTGCTCCGGGGTGGCGTAGTAGGACCAGCGGTCACCCAGTGCGGAAACCATGCCGGACATGGCGCCGTCCAAAACGGCACTCTCGGTCTGTTCCCCCACAAAGCGCCCCTCTATGAGGTGCAGCCCCTGGAGCATGGTAAGGCCGCCTGACCCTAAAAAGAGCCAGGCGGCGAGGGCGACACCGCAGAGCGTCACAAGGACGCTGCCCACGGCAATCGCAATCATATGAAAAGATGTAAAACGTTTTTCGTTCATAGTAATTCCTTAATAGTTGAACCCTGTTTTGTTCCGCCAGGGGATGCCTTTATAATACTTGAGGGCATCGGTACGGACACCGTCCACACGCAGTTCAAAGTGGAGGTGGTTGCCTGTGGACGATCCCGTTGTGCCCACATAGCCGATGGTTTGACCCTGGGCCACCACCTGACCCTTTTCAACGCCACGGCGGGACATATGGGCGTAGAGCGTGGAGACACCGTCGCCACGGCTCACCACCACATAGTTGCCGTAGGAGCCGTTGTAGGCGGAGGTGAGGACGATGCCGCCGTGGGCGGCGTAGATGCTGGTGCCGCCGGGGGCTGCAATATCGGTGCCGGTGTGGTTATTATACCGGCCGGTGATGGGGTGGGTACGGGGGCCGAAGAAGGAGGTCACGGAGAGGTAGCTGGAGGGCAAGGGCCACTGGTAGCCGCTGCCCGGGTCAAACTTGATGGAGCCGGAGCCTGCACTGAGCAGTGCCTGAAGGGCACGCTCCTCCTTGGCAATGGCGGCATCCATCTCTGCCGCGGCGGCGTTCAGCTTTTTGATGGCGGCCTCGGTCTCGTATTCCTTATCGGAGATGGTGGCGATGGTGCTGGCAAGATTTGCCTCCTTGGTTTTCAGCTCCGCCTTGGCGGATTCTTGCACGGATTTGGCATCCTGCAGCTCTTTTTGGGCGGTTTCAAGGTCTGTGCGGGCCACTTGGAGGCTCTCACGGGTGGCAATCAGATTATCACGGACGGCGTTGTCGTAGGCCATGATTTCACTGACACAGTTCACCTGGTCCAGCAAATCAGAGAAGCTTTTGGAGGAAAAAATCGTAGCCAAATAGGAGATTTTGCCCTGCTCCTCCATGGCACGGGTGCGCTGACAGAACAGCTGGAACTGCTGCTCCTCCACCGCTTGAGCGGCGGTTACTTCTGCCGCTTTTTCCGCAATTAGGGTGTCGTACCCCGCGATTTGTTCACGGAGATTTGAAATTTCAGACGTAATCACGTCCACCTGCTGCTCCAGCACCACTTTTTTGTTTACCGCCGCCTCTTTGTCGTCCTTAATGGCGGCAAGGTCGGCTTTCAGGTTCTTTTTCTGGGCGGCAAGGTCGGCGTCCTTCTTTTTCAGCGCCGCGATTTGCTGCTTAATATCTGAGGCGGTGGTGGCATCGGCGAAGGAGAAAACCATGGAAATCATGGGGAGAATCAGCAGCAGTGCCATCACTGCCGCCATCACGCTCACCAGAACCTTGCGCTTATCCATTTTGGGCTTTTTTTGTTTGTTATCTGCCATAAGGTGCTCCTTTTCCGTTTCCGTTATACCTGCAGGAATTTGCGAATAGCCAGCAGACTGCCGCCTACGCCGATGACAAAGCCGGTGCCGCAGAAAATGCCCAAAACGGGGGCAATCATCGTTTTGAAGGAAATTAAGGTGAGCAGTGCCGTATCCCCCGCCTGGGCGAAAATACCGCCGCCGGAAGATGTGATAGCGTTGCCGATGAGGCCGTAAATCCCCCATTGGAGGAAGAAGGCGATGACGGCACCCATGAGGCCCAGTACCATGCCCTCCACCACGAAGGGCCAGCGGACAAAGCCGTTGGTGGCACCGCACATCTTCATGATGGCGATTTCCTCACGCCTTGTGAAGGTGGCAAGCTTAATGGTGTTGGTGATGATAAAGAGGGAGATCACCACCAGGGTGGCGATGAGCACAAAGCTGATGCCGCTGGCCACGTTGCGGGCCGCCACAAAGCCGTTGGCAAGCTGAACATCGGCGGAAATGCCGCCGATACCCGCGATGTTTTCCACCGTTTTGACGGTTTGCTCCATTTTTTCGATATCCACCACATGGATGCTGTAACGGTGGCGGAAGGT
>JAVXKN010000004.1:13727-17805 GCA_036647315.1 Oscillospiraceae bacterium
CACGCCACAATCATACAGACGGCGGCGAAGGACATGAGGCCGTGGGTGAGGATGCTGGAAAAGCCCTCACGGACATAGTAGCCGGCGTTCCATTTATTCATACTCATAGTACCCGCCTGTCTCGTCGCTGATGATGCGACCGTCCTCAATGGCGATGACCCGCTTGGCAAAGTGGTCCACCAGTGCTTTTTCGTGAGTGACCACCAACATAGTGGTGTCCAGTTCGTTAATGCGCATTAAAAGTTCCATAATCTCCATAGAGTGGGCGGGGTCCAGGTTGCCCGTGGGCTCGTCGGCGATAATCATCTGGGGGTTGTTAATCAGTGCTCGGGCGATGGCCACACGCTGCTGCTCGCCGCCGGAAAGTTCCGTGGGTTTCGCGCCGCTCTTGTCCTTTAAGTCCACCAGTTCCAGAACGTAGGGGACACGGCGGCGAATCTCCCGGGGGGAGGCACCGACGACCCGCATGGCAAAGGCCAGATTCTCCCAGACGGTTTTTTTGTCGATAAGGCGGAAGTCTTGAAAGACAACGCCCAAAGTCCTCCGAAGGTAGGGCACCTTGGAGGGGGGGATGGTATTGAGGTTATGTCCGTTCACCATGAGTTTGCCCGCAGAGGGGGCAATTTCGGCGGTCAATAATCTGGTGATGGTGGATTTGCCGGAGCCCGAAGGGCCCACTAAAAAGGCAAATTCACCATCATCAATGCGGAAGGAAACCCCCTGAAGGGCTTTCGTTCCGTTGTCGTATTCTTTATGAATGTCAATGAGTCTTACCATTTTTTACCTCATACCGGTTCTAGTTTTCGATGCCTCGGGAAACCAGATATTTCTTGACCATCAGCGCGACTTTGAAGGTGATGGCATCGTCAAACTCACGCAGGTCAAGACCTGTGAGTTTTTTAATCTTCTCTAAGCGGTAGACCAGGGTATTGCGGTGGACAAAGAGTTTGCGGGCGGTTTCGGAGACGTTCAGGTTGTTTTCAAAGAACCGATTGATGGTGAACAGTGTCTCCTGGTCCAGCGCGTCAATGGGGTTCTTCTTAAAGACCTCTTGGAGGAACATTTCGCACAGGGTGGTGGGCAGCTGGTAAATCAGTCTGCCGATACCCAGGTTTTCGTAGTTGATGATGGCTTTTTCAGTCTCGAAGACCTTGCCCACCTCGATGGCTACGCCGGCCTCTTTATAGGCGCGGGCCAGCTCACGGATGTGGGAGACAATGGTGCCGATACCGATGACGCATTTGAGCCCCAGCTCTTTGGTGAGAGCCTCCTCGATGGTGGCGGCAATCCGCTGGAGTTCACGGGCATCGGAGCCCTCGGGAAGCTGCTTAATAAGGGCAACGTCAGTCTCGCTGATGGAGAGGACGAAGTCGATCTGTTTGTCGGGGAACAGCCCCTGAATCACGTCGATAGCGGCCACGTCGGCGGAGCCGATTTGGCGCACCAAAAGAACCGCCCGGGGAGCCTCGGAGACAAAATGCAGCTCCTTGGCACGGACGTAAATGTCACCCAAGAGAATATTATCGGAGATAATGTTCTTCACAAAGGTGGCTTTATCGTGCTTTTCCTCATAGTAGGTTTTCGCGCCGTTGAGGGCTACGGAGGCCATGTTGCAAAGGAGCTTTGCGCCGTCGTCCTCGCCCTTGACAAAGCAGGCGTAATCAAACTGGGCACTCCACCCGGTGAGGGGCTTAAAGGTGCGCCCGTCAAAGGGGGTGAGGTCTGCACCCGAGGCGGCAATGGCCGACACGGCGGCGGGCCATTTTTCCCCAATGAGTACCAGCTCATTGCAGGCGACTACCGTACCCTCCGCATCAATGACGCCGATGGCTCTATCGGTGCTGTCCTTCATCTGTAATACTACACTCTGAAAAATACGGCTGGACATATTGGTAGCCTCCTTCATTCTGCTGTGACTTCACATAGTCCTTATTATAACGGCTTTTTCAGTGCTTTTCAATAGGCAATGTCAATTTTTTTGTTGAAAATGCCGAAAGAATTATAATTATGTCAAAAAACCACCTATGAATTTCCTTATTCTTCCAAAAGTGAGCGTATTTCCTCCGCTGTGAGGGGCCGCCACGCGCCGGGCTCCAGCCCCTCGTCCAGCACCAAAGTGCCCATGGAAAGGCGTTTGAGGTAGACTACCGGCTTCTCCAGCGCGGCCAGCATCCGCTTGATTTGGTGAAATTTTCCTTCATGGAGGGTGACAAGGGCCGTGGAGGGGTCCGGCAAAATTTCCAGACCCGCACTTTGGCATTGGAGGCCGTCACCCAGCGTCATACCGCTGGCGAAGGCCAGGGTATCCGCCGGCGTTAGTGTCCCCGCAACCCTTGTAAAATAGACCTTATCCACATGACTTTTGGGTGCCAGCAGCCGGTGGGCTAAGGGGCCGTCGTTGGTTAACAGCAGCAGACCCTCGGTGTCTTTATCTAAGCGGCCCACCGGGAAAAGCCCCTGTTTTTGGAGGGGTTCTGTGAGTAAATCCAGTACGGTTTTTTGTTTTCTGTCCTCGGTGGCGGACAAAATTCCCGCCGGTTTATGGAGCATAATGTAGGTGTTCGCGCTGTGGGAGATGGGGGTGCCGTCCACGGCAATGACAGCAGTTTCGCCGCATTTGTCCTCAGGACGGGCGGCAAGGATGCCGTCCACCGTCACTCTCCCCTGTTTTAGGAGGTCTTTTGCCTCTTTTCGGGACCATTTTCCCGTATTTGCCAGTAATTTATCCAGACGTTCCACCGGGGCACCTCCTTGTCCTTTTTTGTCTTTTTGGCATAGGCCGCGACTTTTTCACATAGAAATGAGCATCAGCGAAGTTTTGAAGGGAGTGGCTTTTTGTGTTTATTTTTACCGCGCGGGTTCGGCGTGGCCGATGGATAGCGGGGGCGGTGCTGCTGGCCTGCGTGGCGGTGGCGGCATCGCTATTTTTCCTGCGGGGAGACGCGGTTTCCGCACTGGCAAACCCCAAGGGGGTCAGGACACCGGAGGACCGGGTGGCCTACTTGGAGAGCTACGGTTGGCGGGTGGGGGCGGAGCCGTTATCCGTGGAGGAGCTGCTGGTTCCAAAGGAATTTGACGAGAGCTACACCGACTATTTGGCCCTGCAAACCGCTCAGGGGTTTGACCTTACGGACTACTGCGGCAAGCGTTTGCGCCGATACACCTACGAGATACAGAACTACCCCACCGGGGAGGAGGGGGTTCAGCTGGGGCTGCTGATTTACAAGAATCGGGTGGTGGGTGGCGACGTGCTCTCCGCCAAATCGGAGGGGTTTTTGCACGGGCTGGCCATGCCCGAAAGCTAGGAGAAAGCACCGGACGGAGGTCCGGTGCTTTTTTGTTATTCCGCCGCTTTGGAGGCCTTACCCTCCTCGATGATATGCACATTTAAGTGGTTATAGGTCAGCTCGATACCGGCCTCATCGAAGGCTTTTTTGGCCTGTTCTAAGAGGTCGAAGCGCAAATCCCAGTAGTCGTCGGTGGCGCACCAGACCCGCACCACATACTCCACCGCGCTCTCCTTATAGTCGTTTACCCGCACCACGGGGTCCGGGGCTAAGAGGGACTTGGGCTGCCGCTGGATAACCTCTAAAAGCGTCTTTTTCACCAGCTCCATGTCGGCGGCATAATCCACAGATAGGGTGAGGTCCACACGGCGGAGCTCTTGGGAGGTGTAATTGGTGATTTTGGCACTGGACACGTCCTTATTGGGGACGAAAATGATTTTGTTATCCACGGTTTTCAGCTTGGTATACACCAGCGCGATGTCCACCACCGTGCCGCCGGTGGTGCCCGCTTCAATATAGTCCCCCACCTTAAAGGGTTTGGAGATGAGAATCAGAATACCGCCCGCCAGATTGGAGAGAATCCCTTGGATGGAGAGGGAAACTGCCAAGCCGACAACGGAAAAGAGGGCCACCAGCGAGGTGATGGGGATGCCCACCGAGTCCGCCACAATGAGAATGACGAGAAACCACAAGGCAATGCGGATGCTGGATTTAATAAAGGTATGGAGACTGCGCTCCACCTTTAATTTGGTGATACTCTTATCCACAAAGACCAGCAAAATCTTGACCGC
>JAVXKN010000004.1:17904-25181 GCA_036647315.1 Oscillospiraceae bacterium
ATTTGAAAGGGAAAAATTACTTCTTCTCTTCGACTTCGATGACAACGCCGGAACCCACGGTACGGCCACCCTCACGGATAGCGAAACGGAGGCCCTTTTCGATGGCGATGGGGGTAATCAGCTCAACGTCCATGTCCACGTTATCGCCGGGCATACACATCTCAACACCTGCGGGCAGGGTGATAACGCCGGTAACGTCGGTGGTACGGAAGTAGAACTGGGGACGATAGTTGTTGAAGAAGGGTGTGTGACGGCCGCCCTCGTCCTTGGACAGGACGTAGACCTGACCCTTGAACTTGGTGTGGGGGTGAATGGAGCCGGGCTTACAGAGAACCTGGCCACGCTCAACGTCCTTCTTGTCGATGCCGCGGAGGAGGGCACCGATGTTGTCGCCGGCCTCTGCGTAGTCCATCATCTTGTGGAACATCTCGATGCCGGTGATGGTGGTGTCTCTCTTGTCTTCCATGAGGCCCACGATTTCGATCTTGTCGCCCATGTTAATCTGGCCACGCTCGACACGACCGGTTGCGACAGTGCCGCGGCCGGAGATGGTGAACACGTCCTCAACGGGCATCAGGAAGGGCAGGTCGGCCTGACGCTCGGGGGTAGCGATATAGGTGTCGACTGCGTTCATCAGCTCTTTGATGGGGGCATAGACTGCGTCCTCGGGGTCCTTGGAGGTAGACTCCAGAACCTGGAGAGCGGAACCCTTGATGATGGGGATGTCGTCGCCGGGGAACTCGTACTTGGACAGAGTCTCGCGGATTTCCATCTCGACCAGCTCCAGCAGTTCGGGATCGTCAACCTGGTCAACCTTGTTCATGAAGACAACGATATAGGGCACGCCAACCTGACGGGCCAGCAGCAGATGCTCCTTGGTCTGAGCCATGGGGCCATCGGTGGAGGCGATAACCAGGATTGCGCCGTCCATCTGAGCTGCGCCGGTGATCATGTTCTTAATATAGTCAGCATGGCCCGGGCAGTCCACGTGAGCATAGTGACGGGCAGCCGTCTGATACTCAACGTGGGAGGTGTTGATGGTGATGCCGCGCTCGCGCTCCTCGGGAGCCTTGTCGATGTTGGCATAGTCCTCGAACTTTGCGAAGCCCAGCAGGGCGAGGTACTTGGTGATAGCAGCGGTGAGGGTAGTCTTGCCGTGGTCGACGTGCCCGATGGTGCCGATGTTAACATGGGGCTTCGTGCGCTCAAATTTTTGCTTCGCCATTTGGAAGTTCCTCCTTAATAATTAAGTGATATTCATGTTGTTCGTGCGAATGTAAAGATATTTTATAGCATTCCGCCCGAAAAAGCAAGTGCTATTTGCGCTTTTGGGGGCGGGACGCTATCAATCTCTCTTATTCGTCGCCCTTGGTACGAGAGGCGATAATCTTCTCGGCGATGCTCTTGGGAATTTCCACATAGCTATGGGGCTCCATGGAATACTGGCCACGGCCCTGTGTTGCGGAACGCAGGTCGGTGGAGTACCCGAACATCTCGGAGAGGGGGACCAGCGCGTCAATCTGCTGTGCGCCGGGACGGGCTTCCATGCCCAGAATCTGACCGCGGCGAGAAGAGAGGTCGCCCATAACGTCACCCATGTAATCCTCGGGGACGATGGCGGAGACCTTCATAATCGGCTCCATCAGAATGGGTTCTGCCTTGCGGCAAGCCTCTTTGAATGCCATAGAACCGGCAATCTTAAAGGCCATTTCAGAGGAGTCAACCTCATGATAAGAACCGTAAATCAGAGTGACCTTCACGTCTACCACGGGGTAGCTGGCCAAAACGCCTGCAAGCAGCGCGCCCTGGATACCCTGATCGATGGCGGGGATATACTCCTTCGGGATAACGCCGCCGGTGATGGCGTTCACGAACTCGTAACCCTTGCCGGTCTCGTTGGGCTCCACGACGATTTTGACATGGCCGTACTGGCCCTTACCGCCGGACTGACGTGCGTACTTGGTGTCCTGCTCAACCTTTTTCTTGATGGTTTCCTTGTAGGCAACCTGGGGTGCGCCTACGTCGGCCTCCACCTTGAATTCGCGGAGCAGACGGTCTACGATGATTTCCAGATGCAGCTCGCCCATGCCGGCGATGATGGTCTGCCCGGTTTCCTCGTCGGTCCAGGTCTTAAAGGTGGGGTCCTCTTCTGCCAGTTTCACCAGCGCGAGGCCCATCTTCTCCTGGCCCGCTTTGGTCTTGGGCTCGATGGCGACACGGATAACGGGGTCGGGGAACTCCATGGATTCGAGAATGATGGGGTGCTTCTCGTCGCACAGAGTATCACCGGTGGTGGTGTTCTTCAGGCCGACAGCGGCGGCGATGTCGCCGGCATAGACCTGGTCGATGTCCTCACGGTGATTGGCGTGCATCTGCAGGATGCGTCCGATGCGCTCACGGGTACCCTTGGTGCTGTTTGCCACGGCGGAGCCGGTGGGCAGCGTACCGGAATACACGCGGAAGAAGGAGAGCCGGCCCACGAAGGGGTCAGTCATAATCTTGAACGCAAGGGCGGCGAAGGGAGCGTTATCGTCGGAGGGACGATCCTCTTCCTCGTCGGTGTCGGGGTTCACGCCCTTGATGGCGGGAACGTCCAGAGGGGAGGGCATGAAGTCCACAATGCAGTCCAGGAGCTTCTGCACACCCTTGTTCTTGTAGGAGGTACCGCAGGTTACAGGGACAATCTTGTTGTCGATGGTGCCCTTACGGATAGCCTTGCGGATCAGGTCAGAGGGGACCGGCTTTTCTTCCAGCACCAGCTCCATAACCTCATCGCTGAGGTCAGAAACGGCATCCAGCAGCTTCACACGGTACTCTTTTGCCATCTCCAGCATGTCGGCAGGAATTTCTTCCACCCGCATGTCGGTGCCCATTTCATCATAATAGATGTCAGCGTCCATGTCCACAAGGTCGATGATACCCTTAAAGGTCTCTTCCTTGCCGATGGGGAGCTGGATGGGCACTGCGTTGGCCTTCAGGCGGTCGTGAATCATGTGCAGGACGTTAAAGAAGTCCGCGCCCATGATATCCATTTTGTTGACGTACACCATGCGGGGGACCTTGTAGTGGTCAGCCTGACGCCAAACGGTTTCAGACTGAGGCTCTACGCCGCCCTTGGCGCACATCACTGTGACAGAACCATCCAGCACACGCAGAGAGCGTTCCACTTCGACGGTGAAGTCGACGTGGCCCGGGGTGTCGATGATGTTGATACGATGATCCTTCCAGAAACAGGTGGTAGCAGCGGAAGTAATAGTGATACCACGCTCCTGCTCCTGTGCCATCCAGTCCATGGTGGCAGTGCCGTCATGGGTTTCGCCAATTTTGTAATTGACGCCGGTGTAGTACAGGATGCGCTCGGTGGTAGTGGTCTTACCCGCATCGATATGGGCCATGATACCAATATTTCTGGTTTTCTCTAAGGATACTTTTCTAGCCATAAAATTTTGTTCTCCTTAATTACCAGCGATAGTGGGCAAAGGCCTGGTTGGACTCCGCCATCTTGTGCGTGTCTTCACGCTTTTTAACGGCAGTACCGGTATTGTTTGCCGCATCCATGATTTCGCCTGCAAGGCGTTCTTTCATGGTCTTCTCGCTACGGTTGCGAGAATAGGTGGTGAGCCAGCGCAGACCAAGGGTCTGGCGGCGTTCCGGGCGAACTTCGATGGGCACCTGATAGGTGGCACCGCCGACGCGGCGAGCCTTGACTTCCAGGGACGGCATGATGTTCTCCAGGGCGGCGGTAAAGACCTCTAAGGGGTCCTTTTCCGTCTTCTCTTTAATCGTGTCGAATGCGCTGTAAACGACCTTCTGGGCGATACCCTTTTTGCCGTCCAGCATGATGCTGTTGACGAGCTTAGTGACTAAGATAGAATGGTACAGCGGGTCAGGTAGAACCTCCCGCACGGGTACGTTTCCTCTTCTGGGCACTTCGCTTCCCTCCTTCATATAATGAATTTCATAGGTACTCGAAGTGAAGTTTTATGAACTTCGGTCTCCGTGTTGGACAAGGATGAACTTGTCCTGTGCCTGTCTGAAAAAACCCACCTATTATATAGGTAAGCACTTCTTGACAAGGCGGTTGCCTTGCGCCGAGGCGCAAAATGACAGTAACAGCGAAATAACTCCTATGAGAAAATTACTTCTTGCCAGCTTTGGGACGCTTCGCGCCGTACTTGGAACGGGCTTGCATACGACCGGAAACACCCTGAGTATCCAGAGTACCACGGATAATGTGGTAACGGACGCCGGGGAGATCCTTCACGCGGCCGCCGCGAATCATGACGACACTATGCTCCTGCAGGTTATGGCCGACACCGGGAATATAAGCGGTGACTTCATAGCCGTTGGTCAGACGTACACGGGCAATCTTACGCAGTGCGGAGTTCGGCTTCTTCGGGGTAGAAGTACGGACAGCGGTGCAGACGCCACGCTTCTGGGGGGACGGCAGGTCGGTCTCGTGGTTCTTCAGGGTGTTCAGGCTCTTCTGCATGGCGGGCGAAGTGGACTTGTAGGTCACTTTTTCACGGCCTTTGCGGACGAGTTGGTTAAACGTAGGCATAATCTTCCTCCTTTCTTCACAGATAGATGAATCTATATTTTAACAGAATAATCAAAAATTATTCAGCTAAAAACTACTTGAGCAGGGCCGCTACCGCGGCACCTACGGCGATGGAGCAGGCGGCACCCAGCTGTTTCATGGTGGCTACCATCTCCACGGGGATATTTTTTTCATGGGCAAGCTTTGCGATGGGCTCGGTGATTTTGGGGTCGGCATCCTCCGCCAGAAAAACGGCGGCGGCGGCAGCGTCCGCAATGGCTCTGCCCGTCTGCTTTGCACCCACCACATGGCTGCCGGAAATGAGTTCTGTGAGCACAGTGCAGCCTCCTCAATGGTATTTGGTCGCAGGGCGCAATAACCCCATAGAGGGATAGACCCGCGCAACAATGAATTATAGCATAGCGGGGACGGCAAGTCAACTGAAAATGCGGGTAAATTTAAGAATGATTAAAGTAGTGTTAAAAAGCCTCCTCTCCCCTTGCGTCTTGACTTTGTTGGGAGTAGAATGGCCTTAGTTACAAAGAAGAGTGAATTGACCGGATTTTTGAATAGGAGGCATATCACATGAATTTAGATGTTCTTATGGGCAGAGTGTCCGAGCTGGCGCAGAGCGGCGTTTCCATGGTCTCCGAGCTGACCCAGACCGGCGTTGCCAAAGCCAAGGAAATGACCGAAATCGGCAAGCTGAAAATCAGCAATTCCAACGAGGAGGATGCCATCCGCAAGGCCTACACCGAAATCGGCAGGCTCTACTACGCCGAGCGTGGCATGGCACCGGAGTCCCCCTACGCCGCACTGTGCGAAAAAATCACCGCGGGCAAAGAGAAAATCGCCTACAACAATGAGAAAATCAGCGATATTAAGGACGCAAACGACATTAAGGACGCCGACTTGGAGGACTTAATCGTGGAAGTGCCCGCCGAGGAACCCGCTCCCACCCCCGAGGAGGACCCTGTCCCCCCTGAGGAGCCTAAGGAATAACCCAGTTTTTAAGAAAGCCGGGACGCTAAACGCGTCCCGGCTTTTTGAATGCCCAAGGGGACGAAAGAGCCCGCACCTTTCGGTGCGGGCTCTTTCGTGTGTGTGTGTTTTGCAGAGAGAGAAGAGGAGAGGAGATGAATGAGATGGAATGGACGTGTTCCCTTCGTCCATGATGTTATACTACCAGAGAATTACGGCTAAATCGTGTCGTTCCTGTGAACAATTTGTAAACCACTCAAATAGGCCTTTATTCGATGTGAATGTGGTTATTGATATGGTCCATACAGTAGCAGTGGTAGCCGTTACACTTGGAGCAGTAACGGAATTCGGCGGTGGGGTCGGACTGGTCTGTTTTGCCGCAGACAGCGCACTTGTGGATATAGCCGTGGGTCTCCTGGGCCTTTTTTTGCGCCGCCTTGAAGTTGATGGTCTGGGGGTTTGCCTTGTGCTTGACGATGCCCAAAAGGTGGGCGATGTCCCCGGAGAAGAAAATCAGGTAGTTGAGGATGGCTGCCACGGGGAGGAGGGCAATCATGAAGTGGCCCCCTAAAATCGCCTGAACCATGGAGATGGCGATGGGCACCGCGCCCAAAAGTGCCAGCCACTTTGCCTTGATGGGGATGATAATCAAAATAAACTGCATATTGGGGTAGAGCGTCGCGAAGGCGAAGAAGATGGAGAGGTTCACATAGCTCATGGTAGCCATGCCGGTGAAAAGGCCAACCACGATGTTGAGAATGACACCTAGGGCGTAGAACACCGTGAATTTCGTGGTGCCCCACTCACGCTCCAAAGTGGTACCCAGCGACCAGTAGAGGTACATGGAGAGGGCTAAAAACAGGATGTTGCTGTCCATGGGGACGATGATAAAGGTGAGGATGCGCCAGATTTGCCCCGCAAAAATCTGGGCGGTATTGAAGGTGAGCATGGCGGAAAAGCTGCCGCCGCTGAACTGGTCCAGGAAAAACACCGCGATGTTACCGATGACAATGTAGAGCATCAGATTTGGAATGCCCAACCGCCGGTGCTTGGCGCAGAAACGGTCTAGGACAGAATTTAAGGAACGCAAGGCAATACCCCCCGAATATATGTTATGCCTATATTACCCGCTTTCGCTGGATAAATCTATAACAAACTGTGAACTTTCGCATTTTCCTCTTGTCAGACGCAAAAATTCTGCTATAATAGTGGCACACGGAAAAGTAAATATGGCCCATTATCAAGAGTGAGCGAGAGAGTTAGCTCGATGACCTCACACCAACCTGCACTGTAAGGTGGTACCGCTAACAGCGATAAGGAGGCAATCGTCCAAATGTGGCGAGGCTCCTTATGGGGCCTCTTTTTTTGTGGCGTTTTTCAGTACGCTATGGTAAACTATAATTTAGAAAATGGAGTGAACAATATGAACAGACACGTCTTTACATCTGAATCCGTCACCGAGGGGCATCCCGACAAAATGTGCGACCAAATCTCCGACGCGGTGCTGGACGATATTTTGTCCAAAGACCCCAATGCCCGGGTGGCCTGCGAGACCGTCACCACCACCGGCATGATTTTCGTCATGGGCGAAATCACCACCGACTGCTACACCGACATCCCCGCCATCGCCCGGAATACCGTCCGCCGCATTGGGTATGATAACCCCCGGTTCGGCTTTGACTGCAACAGCTGCGCCATTATGACCGCCATTGACGAGCAGTCCCCCGACATCGCCATGGGCGTGAACGACTCCTTT
>JAVXKN010000005.1:0-23509 GCA_036647315.1 Oscillospiraceae bacterium
CTGATGATACGGTTTTTATTGGGGGCGATTCTGTCCTCCGCCCAAGTTTTGGGGGAGGCCGCGCCCTTTGGTTTGGCTGTGGTGGCCTCCTCCGGCCCGGGGGCGGGGGGACTGGCGGCACTGCTGGGGGTTTGCTTCGGGGCACTGTCCGCCCGCGGCTTTACCGAGGGACTGCGCTACGCGGCGGCGGCGGTGCTCATCTTCTCCGTGTCCTTCGCCTTTTACGACTTGAAGCTTTTCTCCAAAACTTGGTTTATGCCGGTGACGGCGGCCTTTCTCTCCGGCTGTACCGGCTTTGTGTACCTGTCGGCAGGGCGGTGGACGGTGACACTGGCGGTTTTATTCGTGGGGGAGCTCCTTCTCACCGCCGGTGCCGCCTACTTTTACCGCATCGCCTTTTCCGCATGGAAAACCCAGCGGGAGGACGAGGAACCCGCCCCCCAGCAGGAGATTAGCACCCTCATTTTGGCGGGCACCCTCCTCATTTCCCTCTTTCATCTGGCCCTCCCCGGTGGGCTTTCCGCCGGACGGCTGCTCACCTGCCTTTTCGTCCTGACCCTCTCCTATGTGGGTGGCGGCGGCGTGGGGGCCACTCTGGGGCTGTGCGGGGGCATCGCCATGGATTTGGCGGCGGGGGGCGTTCCTTTTTGCAGCATGGCCTACGGCTTTGCGGGACTTCTTTCCGGAGTATTTTGGAAACAGGGCAAGCTTTTTTGCACCCTGGCCTTTGTGCTGGGAAACGCCATGGCTCTGCTGTGGACGTGGAGCGAAAACATCAGCCTGATCCCCCTCTACGAGGTATTCATCGTCTCGGTGGTGTTCCTCCTCCTCCCCCAAAAACTGCTCCGGCGGCTTGCCGCCCGCATGAAACACCGTGAGGCGGCGGAGAAAACCGACCGCAGTCGGGACTACGTTCAAAGTAAGCTGGCCGCCACCGCCGATGCCTTCCGCACTTTGGCAAATAGTCTCTCCTCCGCCTTTCGCGCACCCAAGGTCAATGACGGCAACCCCGCCTCGATTTTTGACAGTGCCGCCAACCGTGTCTGCCCCAACTGCGCCCTGAGGGACACCTGCTGGCAGCGGGATTATAACGCCACCTTTTTGGCCCTCAACGACGCACTTCCCGCCATGGTGGAGCACGGACGTGGGGTAGCCGCCGACTTCCCCGCCCAGTTTCGGTCACGGTGCCTCAAATTCCCCGCCTTTTTGGCGGCCTCCAACGAGTTTCTCGCCGCCTACCTCACCCGGAACCAGTACGAGCACCGCCTGCAGGAGAGCCGGTTGGGTCTCTGCCGGCAGTACGGGCAAATGGCGGAGTTTTTAGCGGTCTCCTCCGCCGAGATGAGCGCGGAACTCACCCCGGACACCCGGCGGGAATCCGCCTTGCAGCAGTATCTGATGGGCTGTGACTTCGTGGGGGACACGGCGGTTTTTTACACCGAAGCGGGGCTACTCCACTGCCAGATTACCGGCCGCGGTCTGGATGCCCTCACCCGGAGCCCCCACCCCGCCGCCATCGCCAAGGCTCTGGGCGTTTCCCTCCAAGCACCCACTCTGGAACGGACGGGCAAGGGCACCCGCATTGTCTTTCTCCAAGCCCCGCCCCTCCACCCGCTCACCGGCCTTGCCGCCCGACAGAAATCCGGGGAAACCGTCAGCGGGGACGGGGGGATTTTTCTCCTCCGGGAGGACGGCGTACTCTACGCCCTCCTCTGCGACGGCATGGGCACCGGCGCACCCGCCCATGCGGAAAGTGCCCTTGCCATCCACCTTCTGGGCCAGTTTTTGGACGCGGGGGTGGGGGCGGAGGCGGCACTGAAAACCCTCAATTCCGCTTTGGCCCTCCGCTGTGAGGCGGAGGGGGGCTTCACCACCGTGGACCTGCTGCAGATTAACCTCTTTCGGGGGGAGGGGACGATTTTCAAATACGGCGCGGCACCCTCCTATCTGCTGTGCGGCGGCAAGGTGACGCGGTTGGTGGGCGGGGCACTCCCTGCCGGACTTTTAACCGGCGACGCCGCCGATCCGGACAAGCTCTCCTTCCCTGTTTCAGCGGGGGACTGCATCGTACTGCTCTCCGACGGAGTTTTCACCGAGGAGGACTTGTGGCTCCGCCAGCTGCTGACCCGTGAGCCGCCATCAGACCCCAAGGCTCTGGCGGAGGCCCTTGTACAGCGGGTAGAGCCGGAGGCCGACCACGACGACAAAACCGCCCTAGTGGTGTTTTTACAGGGCAAATAACCGCAAAATTTTGAAAAGAACCACAGGGGTACGGGGGCACTTTGCAAAAAGTTGCCGCTGTACCCCCTTTCTTTTACTTTTTTTGCCCCTACCTTATAATAGAGAGGAAAAAAGCCTTGCTATTGCGTCTTTTTCGTGGTATACTATGCACTGTAAGAGTAGGATTTTTAGTGGAGTGGGGTTTCGCCCCGCTCTTTCTTTTCGGGTTTTTTGAAAAAGTAAAATTCTGTCTGCACCGATTTGGAGGGAACAATCCATGGCAAAAGTAACCGATATCGCCCTGAAACTGGCCGCCCCCATCGCCGAAGCAAACGCTTGCAGCATCTGGGATATCGAGTATATCAAGGAAGCCGGCAGCTGGTTTTTGCGGATTTATTTGGATAAGCCGGAGGGTGTCACCGTAGAGGACTGCGAGGCGGTGAGCCGTGCCCTTTCTGACGCGCTGGACGAGGCCGACCCCATTGAGGGCAGCTATGTGCTAGAAGTCTCCTCCCCCGGTGCCGACCGCGCGCTGAAAACCG
This sequence comes from Oscillospiraceae bacterium, assembly GCA_036647315.1. Classification (GTDB taxonomy): domain Bacteria; phylum Bacillota; class Clostridia; order Oscillospirales; family Oscillospiraceae; genus JAVXKN01. The sequence goes on from JAVXKN010000005.1 coordinate 2,763, forward strand.
AGGCGCATTTCGCCCAATTTATGGGCACCGAGGTAGAGGTTCGCCTGTACCGTGCCGTGAACGGCGCAAAGGCCGTTGTGGGCATCCTGACGGGCTATGAAAAAGGGGACGTGACCCTGGAAACCCCCGCCGGCCCTATCACCATTACAAAGCAAGACGTGGCCCAAGTGCGGCTGACTATTACGTTTTAATGCCCGTTACCCCGGGGCGACGATTAAAAGGAGAGATTCACATGGCAAAGAAAGCACCCGCTCCCAAAAACACCGAGCTGGACGCAAAGGAGTTTTTTGAGGCTATCAACCTGATTGAGCAGGAAAAAGGCATCCCCAAGACCTATATGCTGGACAAAATCACCCAGGCACTGGTCTCCGCATATAAAAAAGACCACGAGGGCATCACCGACAACGTCACCATCGACGCCAACGAAGCAAAGGGCGAAGTGCGGATGTTCGTCCGCAAGGACGTGGTGGAAACAGTGGATAATCCCTTCACCGAGATGGGTCTGGACGAAGCCCGTGTCGCACTGCCCGACGCACAGCTGGGTGACGTTCTCCGCATTGAGGTCAAGACGAAAAACTTCGGCCGTATCGCCGCCCAAACTGCCCGACAGGTCATTGTGCAGGGTATGCGCGAGGCAGAGCGGGGCATGATTTACGATGAGTTCTCCTCCAAGGAGCACGAAATTCTCACCGGCATCGTCACCCGCACCGACCCCCGCAACGACTCCGCCTCCATCCGCATCACCAGTAACGGCGAGTTTACCGATGCGTTCCTCTCCGCCGGCGAGCAGGTGAAGGGGGAAACCATCCACGAGGGCGAGCGGCTCAAGGTCTATGTGGTGGAAGTGCGGCACTCCACCCGTGGCCCTCAAGTCCTCATTTCCCGCACCCACCCCGGCCTTGTGAAGCGTCTGTTTGAATTAGAGGTGCCGGAAATTTACGACGGCACTGTGGAAATTCGCTCCATCGCCCGTGAGGCGGGCTCCCGCAGCAAAATCGCCGTCTGGTCCGGGGACGAGAACGTGGATCCCATCGGTGCCTGCGTCGGTCCTCACGGTCAGCGCGTGAACAATGTAGTGGAAGAACTCCGGGGGGAAAAGGTGGACATCATCACCTATTCCGACGACCCCGCCGCCTACATCGCCGCCGCTCTGGCCCCTGCCGATGTGCTGAAAGTCACCACCTTAGAGGACGGCAAAAGCTGCCGGGTAGTCGTCCCCGACGACCAGCTCTCCCTTGCCATCGGCAAGGAGGGGCAAAACGCCCGTCTGGCCGCCAAACTTACCGGTTTCCGCATCGACATCAAACCCGCCAGTGCCCCTGAGGGCGACACTGTCCCCACCCCGGAGGGGTAACACCTATCGCATTTGAATCAGAAAGCGGGTGAGCAAGGTGCCAAAGAAAATTCCCCAGCGGCAATGCGTGGGCTGCCGCGAAATGCGCGACAAGACAGAGCTGATTCGCGTTGTCAAGTCCCCGGAGGGCGCGGTTTCCATGGACTTCAAAAACAAGCTGCCCGGCCGCGGTGCCTATCTCTGCAAAAACCCCGACTGTCTGAAAAAAGCCGTCAAAACCCGGGCGTTGGAGCGGGCCTTTTCGTCCCCCCTCACCCCTGACGTTTTAGCTGAATTGGAGGCGCAAATTCTTGGATAATCTTTTGAGCCTCATTGGTCTCGCCAAGCGGGCAGGCCGTTTGGAAATTGGCGAGGCACCTGTGGGTGCCGCCGCCCGAGCAAAAAAAGCGAAGCTGCTGCTGCTGGCCTCCGATGCCGCCGAAAACTCCCAGCGTCGGGCCGGCCACTTCGCAGAGCAGGGCAACTGCCCCCTTGTCACCCTCCCCAGCACCAAGGCGGAGCTGGGCAAGGCTCTGGGGCGCACCTCCTGCGCCATGCTGGCCCTCACCGATGTGGGTCTGGCCGCCAGTATGACCAAAAAGCTGGCAATGTTAAACCCCGAAACCTACGGCGAGACCTCCGAAAAGCTGGAAGTCAAGGCCGCCCGCGCCCAGGCGCGATTGAAGGAAAAACTGGCCCATGATAAAAAGGTCAGCGCGAATATCAAGAACCCGTGGGCACCGCCAACGGCAAGCCCCAAGAAATCCTTTCCGAAGAAATAATCCAATGGAGGTGTCTTACGATTGAGTATGACCATTAAATACAGAGTTCACGAGGTAGCCAAGGACTTTAACGCCGATACCAAAGAGGTAACTGAAATCCTGACCAAATACGCTACCACACCGAAAAATCACATGCAGGCTCTGGAGGAGAACGAGCTTTCTCTCGTTTTTGAAGCCCTCACCCAGAACCACCAGATGAAGAGCATCGAGGAGGTCTTTTCCGAGACCTACCACGAGCCGAAACCTGTGGAGGCCCCCAAGCCCGTGGAGCCCCCCAAGGCCGCCGCGCCCGCTCCCGCCGCCCCTGTGGCAGGCGAGACTGCCGCTGCACCTGCTGCGCCCGTAGCCGCCGGCACTGTGCCCGCTGCCGGTGCCGCACCCGCTGCCGCCCCTGCAAAACCCGCCGTGGTACTGGGCCGGCCCACCACCCGTGTCCCCGAGAAGAAAATTGTGGACACCCGCACCGGCAACGCAGTCAACATGGAAAAGTACGATGAACGTCTGGAAAAACTGGCACCCGCTCAGGCGAAAAACATGAGTGCCGGCAAGCAGAAGTTTATGGGCAGACCCGGTCAGCGTCGCCCCGGCCCCAACTTCGGCAATAAACGCCGTCAGGAGGAGCAGGAGAAAATGCGCCGCCTTCAGGCCGAAATCGCCAAGAAGAACCCCTTAAAGGTGATGATTCCCGAAGAAATCGCCGTGGGTGAGCTGGCTCTGCGGATGAAGAAAACCGCCGCCGAGGTCATTAAGCAGCTGATGAAACTGGGGGTTATGGCCTCCATCTCCGACAACGTGGACTTCGACACCGCCTCCTTAGTCGCCATGGAACTGGGCTGCAAGGTGGAAAAGGAAGTCATCGTCACCATTGAGGAAAAACTCATCGACACCGCCGAGGATAAGGACGAGGACCTGACACCCCGCGCCCCCATCGTCGTCGTCATGGGCCATGTAGACCACGGCAAAACCTCCCTTTTGGACCGCATCCGCAACGCCTCCGTGGTGGAGGGCGAGGCCGGCGGCATCACCCAGCACATCGGCGCGTATCAGGTGGAAATCGCCGGCAAACCCATCACATTCCTTGACACACCGGGCCATGAGGCCTTTACCGCCATGCGTGCCCGTGGTGCCATGATTACCGACATCGCCATTCTGGTGGTGGCGGCGGACGACGGCATTATGCCCCAGACCATTGAGTCCATCAACCACGCCAAGGCGGCCAATATTCCCATCATCGTAGCCATCAACAAGATGGATAAACCCACGGCAAACCCCGAAAAAATCAAGCAGCAACTCACCGAGTACGGCCTGGTCTCCGAGGATTGGGGCGGGGACACCATCATCTGCCCCATCTCTGCCAAAACCGGCGACGGCGTAGATAACCTCTTAGAAATGGTCACACTCACCGCCGAGGTGAAAGAGCTGAAGGCCAACCCCACCCGCACCGCTCACGGTGCCGTGGTAGAGGCCCGCTTGGACAAGGGCCGTGGCCCTGTGGCAACCCTTTTGGTGCAGAACGGCACCCTCCATCAGGGCGATGTGATTATCGCCGGCACCGCCGTGGGCCGTGTCCGCGCCATGACTGACGCAAAGGGCCGCAAGCTGGAATTTGCCGGCCCCTCCGTCCCTGTGGAAATTATCGGCATGAGCGAAGTCCCCGCCGCCGGCGACGACTTCCACGCCGTAGCTGACGAGCGCATGGCAAGAGAGCTGGCGGACCAGCGCAAGCACGAGCAAAAGACCGCCGCCGCAGGCCCCCAGAACCAGAAGGTCACGCTGGAAGAGCTGTTCTCCCAGATTGAAGAGGGCGAGCTGAAAGACCTGAACGTCATCGTCAAAGCCGACGTGCAGGGCTCCGCCGAGGCATTGAGAGCCTCCCTTGAAAAAATCGCCAACGAGGAAGTCCGTGTGAAGGTCATTCACTGCGCCGTAGGCGGCATCAATGAATCCGATGTCACGCTGGCAGCCACCTCCAAGGCCATCATCGTGGGCTTTAACGTCCGCCCGGACAGCAACGCCCGTGACACCGCTGTGCGGATGCACGTTGATATGCGGATGTACCGCGTCATTTACGACGCCATCGACGAGATTGAGGCCGCCACCAAGGGCATGCTCACCCCCAAGTTCCGGGAGATTATCCTGGGCACCGTGGAAGTGCGCGACGTGTTCAAAATCACCGGCTCCGGCATCATCGCCGGCTGCTACGTCACCAGCGGCAAGGTCACGCGCAACGCCCAGATTCGCCTCACCCGTGACGGCATCGTCATTCACGAGGGCTCTATGGCCTCCCTCAAACGCTTTAAGGACGACCAGAAGGAAGTCTCCGAGGGCTACGAGTGCGGCATCGGCATCGAAAAATATCAGGACCTGAAGGTGGGCGACACCCTGGAAGCCTTCCTCATGGAACAGATTATTCAGTAAAAATTTTTGCGGGGCGGAGGTACGGTTTTTCCGCACCCCTGCCCCGCAACTGCTTATAAGGAGAAACACATGGCTAACAATCGAAGCGGACGCATCAACGAGGAACTCCAGCGGGAACTGGCGGCCTCCATCCCCAACCTGAAGGACCCCCGCATCCACGGCGTGGTATCCGTCACCGCCGTAGAGGCCACCCCCGACCTGCGCTACGCCAAGGTCTTTGTCAGTGCGCTGGACCAAGATTCCATGCCTGAGGTCTTAAAGGGCCTCAAATCCGCCGGGGGCTATCTCCGTCGGGAACTGGGCAAAAATATGATGCTGCGGTACACGCCGGAGCTGATTTTTGTGGCTGACGACTCCATCACCAAGGGTGCCCACATCTTTGAACTCTTGGAGGAAATCGGGCGCAAAGGACAGGAGAACCTATGACCGTCAAAGACATTGCCGCCACGCTGTTGGCGCAAAAGGACCTTTTAATCATCACCCATAAACGCCCGGACGGGGACACCATCGGCTGCGCCGTGGGTCTCTGCGAGGCGTTGCGCACTGCGGGCAAAACCGCCTGGATTCTCCAAAATCCCGATGCCACCGCCCTCTTTACCCCCTATCTGGTGGGCTATGTGGCTCCCGAAGACTTCACCCCCACGTTTACGGTCTCCGTGGATGTGGCGGCGGTGGGGCTTTTTTGCGACAACGCAAAGCCCTATTTAGACCGCAAAATCGACCTTGCCATCGACCACCACCCCTCCAACGAGGGGTTTGCAAAGGAAAACTATGTGGAGGCGGACAAGGCGGCCTGCGGGGAAATTATCTATAAAATTGTCTCCGAATTCGGCCCCCTCACCCCCGCAATCGCCACACCGCTCTATGTGGCGGTGTCCACCGACACCGGCTGCTTTGTCTACGGCAACACCACCGCCAACACCCACCGGGTGGCGGCGGCACTGATGGACGCAAACATCCCCTACCAGAACCTCAACAAGCTCCACTTCCGCACCAAAAGCTTTAAGCGTCTTCAGGTGGAGGCCATGCTCATGGAGGGGATGCACCTCTACGACGGGGGCCTCATCGCCATCGCCTCCATCTCCCTCAAAATGATGGCCGCTCTGGATGCCCACGAGGAGGATGTGGAGGACATCGCCGCCTTTATGGGCCAGATTGAGGGGGTTAAAACCTCCGTCACCATTCGGGAATTGCGGCAGGGCGAATGTAAACTCTCCATGCGCACCGACCCGAAAATCTTAAACGCCACCGACACCTGTGCTATTTTAGGGGGCGGCGGTCACGCGGCTGCCTCCGGCTGCACAGTACTGGGCAGCGTCACCGAGGCGGAAACCGCCATCCTCGCCGCCATCCGTCAGGTACAGCATGGCTAACGGAATTATCGTCATTGACAAGGCCCCCGACTGGACAAGCCACGACGTGGTGGCAAAACTCCGGGGCATTTTAAGGGAAAAACGCATCGGCCACGCCGGTACCCTAGACCCTATGGCCACCGGGGTGCTCCCCGTGTTCGTGGGCAGGGCCACCCGGGCGGTGGAATTCGCCGCGGAAACCGGCAAGGAATATGTGGCGGGGCTCAAACTGGGCCTTCGCACCGACACCCAGGACAGCACCGGGACAATTTTAGAAACCCGACCTGTCAGCGTCACGCCGGAACAGCTAGAGGCCGCCCTAGTGCCCTTTCGGGGGGACATTCTCCAAATGCCCCCCATGTTCTCCGCCTTAAAGCGGGACGGCAAAAAGCTCTACGAGCTGGCCCGTCGCGGCATCGAGGTAGAGCGCGCCCCGCGGCCTATTACCATTTATGAACTGCAGTGCTGTACTGCCACCGCACAGCCCGGTGAGGTGCCCCCCGCCGTCGTGCCCGACTACTACCTGCGGGTCAAATGCTCCAAGGGCACCTATATCCGCACCCTCTGTAACGACATTGGGGAGACTCTGGGCTGCGGCGGGGTGATGTGCTCCCTGCGGCGGGTTGAGGCCGCAGGTTTCACCCTCCAAGACGCGGTCACGCTGGACGAGGTCCAAAAATCCGAAAATCCCCTGGGCTTTCTTCGCCCCATAGACACTTACTTTCAAAAGCTCCCCGCCCTCCAAATCGACGGCGAGGCACTTCGTCTGGCGAAAAACGGCAACCCGTTCCCCTCTGATGCCCTCCCCGGCGACTACCGCGTTTACGACCCTATGCAGAATTTTCTATTGGTGGGGCACTGCGCCGACGGCGTTTTAACCACCACCAAAAGTTTTTTTGAGGTGTAACCTACATTGGATACGAAAAAAAGAGTTATCGCGCTGGGCTTTTTTGACGGCGTACACAACGGCCACGGTGCGCTTTTGCGGCGCACCGCAGAGGTGGCGCAACAGCTGGACGTCACCCCCGCCGCCGTCACCTTCGACACCCACCCGGAGAATTTGATTCTGGGTGAGCCCATCTCCCTTTTGACCTCCCCCGCCGACCGGGCGGATTTGATGCGCCGGTATTACGGCATCTCCACCGTCATTGTGGCCCATTTCGACCAGCGCATGATGCACATGAGCTGGGAGGAATTTGTCTCCGACTATTTGGTGGAGGAATGCGGTGCCGTCCATTTGGTGGCAGGTCACGACTTTCACTTTGGCTATCAGGGCGAGGGGAATCCCGCTCGACTGCAAGCAAAATGTGCAGAGCTGGGCATTGGCTGCGACATTATCCCCAAGGTGGAGCAGGACGGCATTACCGTCTCCTCCACCTACATCCGCACCCTCATTGCCCAAGGGGAGCTGGAGCGGGCAAACGCCTTTTTAGGCCACCCCCACACCCTTACCGACACCGTTTCTCGGGGCAAAAAGCTGGGCTCCACCTTAGGCTTTCCCACCGTAAACCTCCATTTTAAGGAGGGGGTGATTGTCCCCGCCTTCGGTGTTTACGCCACTCGGGTCTATTTGGAAAACGGCGAGAGCCGCATGGCTGTCACCAATATTGGCACCCGCCCCACAGTCTCTGCCAGCAGCGATGTGACGGTGGAGGGCTTTATTTTGGACTTTCACGGCGACCTTTACGGTCAGCAGCTACGCATGGAATTTTATAAGCGGCTCCGTGAGGAGCGGCAATTTGACTCCTTGGAGGCACTCACCGCCGAGGTGCTCCACAACGCAGAGGAAACCCGCGCCTATTTTTCCACACAGAAACCCTAAAACTTCAGTTTTAAGGAGGTACGGACATGAGTGACACACGGGATACACGCTTTCACCAGATTTACGTCGGCGGGCTTCTATTTTCATTAGGGCTGGCTCTGGTGGGAATTTGCTTTGGCGACCCCTCCACCATTATCACCGGTCTAAACACCATTTTCACCACCCAGGATGTGCTGATTTCCGACTATATCGCCATCGGTGGCATGGCCGCCGCATTTGTCAATGCCTCGCTGGTGACACTCATCAGTATGGTCATCCTCTGGTTCTCCAAAGACCCCTTAAATGGCTACACCATCGTGGAAATCGGGCTCATGTCCGGCTTCTCCTTCTTTGGAAAAAACATCACCAACATCTGGCCCATCATCATCGGCACCTACCTCTACGCGAAAGTTCGGCGGGAGCCTTTTTCCAAATACGCCTCGGTGTCTTTGCTGGCAACGGCCCTAGCCCCCGCCACCAGCTTTCTCTCCCTGGCGGACGGCTGGGGGAACCCTCTGGTGGGCATCACGGTGGGACTGGTGATTGGCTTTATCGTGCCGCCCCTGTCCGCCTATACTTATAAGATTCAAAACGGCATGAACCTCTATAACATGGGCTTTGCCTGCGGACTTTTGGCCCTGATTTTGGTGCCCCTTATGAATTCCATGGGCAACTCCCCCACCCCGGTGCTCTTCTGGTCTAAGGGGAACAACACCACTTTGGGCATCATTCTCGCCCTCATGTGCCTCCTCTTTATTCTCATCGGATTTTTTGGCACCAAGCACCCGGCCTGGTCGGTGTGGGCGGGGTACCGCAAGCTTTTAACCACCACGGGCCGGGCACCCAGCGACTATCTGCGTATGTTCGGCGCGGGGCCGGTGCTGGTGAATATGGGGGTCAACGGACTCATTGCCACCGCCTACATACTGCTCATCGGCGGCGACTTAAACGGCCCCACTCTGGGGGGCATCTTCGCCGTTATCGGCTTCTCCGCCTTCGGAAAACACGTCCTCAACATCGCTCCTGTGATGATTGGTGTCATCATCGGCGGCACGGTGATGCACTGGTCACTGGACGACCCGTCTGTCCAACTGGCGGGCCTTTTCTGCACCACCCTAGCCCCCATTTCCGGCTACTTCGGCTGGCCTTTCGGCATTTTGGCGGGCTTCCTCCACTCCTCCGTGGTGCTGATGACCGGCGGCTTTATCGGCGGCGTGAACCTCTACAATAACGGCTTTTCCGGCGGCCTCATCGCCATCGTCCTCTACCCCATTATCACCGCCATCGCCAAGGGCCGCAACCCCTCCATTCAGGACGAGGACTACTTCGATGCCTTCGCCTACTCCGCGCCTATCTCCCCTGACGAGGGCCGGCGGCACAAGGAGGACGTGGATCCCACCGCGCCGATACCTCCGACCAAGCCCCCAAAGCCGGATAACCCCGCCCCGGCGCAGTACCACAAGCGATAACAAAAAAACCGCTCTGTTTCCAATGGAAACAGAGCGGTTTTCTATCTAAATCAGCTGAATTTATAAATCTTCCGCGCCAGACGGTAGAGCTTCACGGAGAGCTTGCGGCCCTGATAGCCGGGGAAGTTGGTGACGGCGGACACCGCCCGGTACTTCATTTTATGGTACATGGCGGAATCTACCGTGCGGAGGTATTCCCACAGCTCGGTCTTTTTCCCCAGTGCCTCCGGGGAACCGTCGATGATGAGGAAGATGGAGGAAATGCTCATCATCATAGCCAAATAGCTCTGCATATACCGGGCCAGCCGGGGCAGCTCAGTTTTAATTTTCCGCAAGTCGTGGGCCTCAATCATCCGTCTTGTCACCCGCAACTGCTGGTCTACACGAGTCACCATCACCTTTTCATTCACCGACTGGTCGTCCCGTCCGATGAAATAGCGGTAGAGGTCTAAATCCATATAGTACATGGATTTTGCATAAGGCAGCGGGTTGTAGACGAAGATGTTATCCACATAAAACGTGTGCTTGGGCAGCTCCAAATGGCAGTCGCGGAGCATCTGTGTCCGATAAATCACCGAATGCATCAGCAGGTACTGGGAGGGCTTAAATCGGCCGATATCGTCCCAAGTAAACACCCGATTCACCGGGAACACGTTGGTATAGCCCATGGGCTTTTGCACCTTGTCCGCCACATGCTCATAGACGTAGTTTGCAATCAGCATGTCGATAGGCTGAGGGCTTTTGGCAAACTCCCGCAGTTTCTCCAGCACCTTTTTGAGGGCACCGATATCCAGCCAATCGTCGGAATCCACCACTTTGTAGTAGAGCCCTCTGGCGTTGCGGAGGCCCTGATTGACCCCCTCGCCGTGACCGCCGTTTTCTTGGTGGATGGCCCTCACAATATTGGGGTACTGGCTCTGGTAGCGGTCGCAGATGGCGGGGGTTTCGTCCTTCACAGACCCATCGTCCACCAAAATAATCTCAATGTCGTCCCCGCCGGAGAGCAGGGTCTCCACGCAGTGATCCATGTAGGCCGCTGAATTGTAGCAGGGCACTGCAAAGGTGATTAGCTTATCCATCGTACTCACTCGTTTCCTGAAAAAATGGTAGGATTTTTACTGTAAGGTCTCCGCCAGTGCCAGCGCGCGGGCCACAATGGCATCCATGTTGTAATACTGATATTCCGCCAGACGGCCCAGCAGATGCAGGTTGGGGTACTGACTTGCCAAGGCCTTGTACTTGCCGTAGAGGGCGTTATTTTCGTCGCTCATGATGGCATAGTAGGGGGTTTCGCCGGGGGTGCCGGTGTAGGCACGGGAGAACTCCTTGGCGATGGTGGTGCGGTCTTTCAGCTGCTGACCGGTGAGGTGCTTAAACTCGGTAATCCGGGTGAAGGGCTGGTCTACGGTGTAGTTCACGGTGCCGTGGGTCTGGAACCACTCGAGGTTGTGGGTTTCAAACTGGAAGTCCAGCGTGCGGTAGGGCAGCCGCCCGAAGCGGCAGTCGAAAAGCTCGTCTGCGGCACCGGTATAGACCACATTGCCGCTGAATTTTTCACCGTCCAAAAACACCTTGCCGTCCACGAATTTCACCCGTGTAGCGGCATCAGTCCCCAGCTGTACCTCGATGCTCTCGTGGCCCAAAAGGCCTGCGAATAGGGCGGTATAGCCGTTTTGAGGCATCCCCTGATAGGGGTCCTGAAAATAGCGGTCGTCCCGAGAGAGAAACACGGGAACCCTTGCTGTGGTGTTGGGGTCTATCTCCTCCGGGCTCTGGTCCCACTGCTTTTTGGTGTAGTGGACAAAGACGTTTTCGTACACATACTCCGCCAACTCCCGAATCTCCGGGTCCTCGCTGCGGCGCAGTTCCAAAATCGTCACCTTTTTTTCCGCGCCGTAGGTCTCCACCAGCTTTTGTTCCAAAGCGGCGGCGTTCCCCTCAAAGGCAATTTCCAGCGACGTGAGGTTAAAGGGCACAGGCATCAGCTGCCCATACACATTGGCCACCACCCGGTGCTGGTAGTCCCGAAAGGCGGTAAAGCGGGAGAGGTAGTCGAAGACTACCTTGTTTGTGGTATGGAAAATATGGGGGCCATACTGGTGGATGAGAACCCCCGCGCTGTCCAGCCGGTCATAGGCGTTGCCGCCGATATGGTCCCGCCGTTCCAGCACCAAAACGTGCTGACCCTTTTTTTCGGCCAGTTCCCGGGCCACCGTGGCACCGGCAAAGCCCGCGCCGATAATTAATGAATCATAATGAGCCATTGGTTCACACCTTTTTTCAAAGTCTCTAGCATCTAGGATACCATAGTATTCCATAAGAAGCTTAAAGTTTTCTTTAAGATTGGGTTAAAAGGAACGCCCTACTTACAGTAGCAGTCGATGTAGTGCTCCATGGCTTTTTCGATGACAGCCACGGCACTTTTTCTGTCATTCACGTCCCCTGCCACGGTCTCCTTGCCCTCTAAGGCCTTGTAGACGCTGAAAAAGTGGCCCATTTCGTCAAAGACGTGGGCGGGCAGGTCGGTGAGTTCTTTATAGCTGTTGTAGCCGGGGTCGGAGAAGGGAATGGCGATGATTTTTTCGTCGTTCTTGCCGCCGTCCAGCATGCTGATGTAACCGATGGGATAGCACCGCACCAGCGTTAAGGGGTCTAGCTCCTCGGAGCAGAGCACCAGCACGTCTAGGGGGTCGTTATCGTCGCCGTAGGTCCGGGGAATAAACCCGTAGTTGGCGGGGTAATGGGTGGATGTATGGAGCACACGGTCTAAAATAATCAGACCGGTTTCCTTGTCCAGCTCGTACTTTTTCTTACTCCCCTTGGGAATTTCAATGACTGCAATGAAGTCCTCCGGGGAAATCCGCTTGGGGTCAATATCATGCCAAATGTTAGACACTTGCACGCCTCCTAAAGTTTCAAATGGGATATATAAAGTCATTATAGCCCCTTTTGCACAAAATTACAATGCCGGGTTATGCGAAAGCGTGAAAAGAGGCGGTGGGAATTTCCCGCCGTCTCTTTTTGAATTGTCCTGTTTCTATTGCTGGGCGTATCTGGTGAGGAATTGCCGGGTGCGCTCCTCCTTGGGGCTTCGGAGCACTTCCTCCGGCAGCCCCTGCTCCACAATGACCCCGCCATCCATGAAAATAACTCTATCCGCCACATCACGGGCGAACGCCATCTCGTGGGTGACAATCACCATGGTCATTTTCTCCTTGGCAAGGGAGCGAATCACCTGCAGAATTTCGCCGGTGAGTTCCGGGTCCAGTGCCGAAGTGGGCTCGTCGAAAAAGAGAATTTTCGGGTTAAGTGCCAAAGCCCGGGCGATGGCCACCCGCTGCTGCTGACCGCCGGAGAGCTCACCGGGGTAGGCATCCTTTTTATCGGACAGACCCATCTTTTCCAGCAGTGCCAGCCCCTCCCGCTCCGCGTCCTCACGGGTGCGCCCCTGCACACGGATGGGTGCGTCGGTGAGGTTTTTCAGAACGGTATAGTGGGGGAACAGATTGAAATTCTGAAAGACCAGCCCGAAATAGCCCCGGATTTTTTTCAGCTCCTTGGGCCCCGCGGGGATGCCGTCCGCCACCGCAGACTCCCCTAAATAGGTGAGGTTGCCGCCGTCCATGGGCTCTAGCAGGGTGGCGCAGCGGAGGAGGGTGGACTTTCCCGAGCCGGAGGGGCCGATAATAGCCACCACCTCGCCCTGGGTCACGTCCATAGAAATGTCGTGAATGACGGCGTTTTCGCCGTACTGCTTCTGCAGATTGGAAAGCTCTAAAAGCTTCATCGCGCCAGCCCTCCATTCATGCGGCCTTCCAGCTTTTCCATGCCCACCGCCACCACCAGATTAAAGACGTAGTAGAAAATACCCGCCACAAAGAGGGGGACAATGGTGGTCTGGGCGGAGGCGATTTGCTTGGCAAGGCTGAAAAGTTCCGTGTAGGAAATGGCGTAGGCAAGGGAGGTGTCCTTCACCAGGGTAATGACCTCGTTGGTCACAGACGGGAGGACGTTTCGCACCATCTGGGGCACCAAAATGTGGCAGAAGGTCTGGGTTTTGCTGTACCCCAAAACCTTTGCCGCCTCGCTTTGGCCCCGGGGGATGGACTGGAGGCCGGAGCGGTAAATCTCCCCGAAATAGGCGGCATAGTTGACGGCGAAGGCGATAATCACGGCGGTAAAGCGGTAGTTCTGCAGCTTCATTCCAAAGAGGAGGGACGGCCCAAAGTAGACCACAATGAGCTGCAGCACCAGAGGGGTGCCCCGCATGATGGAGATGTAGACCTTGGTGACGTTTCGCAGGAGGGGGTTTTTGGACATACGCCCCAACGCCACCGGCAGGCCCAACGGGAGGGAAATCAGCAGGGTTAAGACGAAAATGCCAATGGAGCGGCCCATGCCCGCGGAGAGCTGCAGGGCAATTTCAGAGAGCGACATGGGGCACTTCCTTTCGGCTTTTTTGAGGGGTCAGCGATTACTTGCCCAGTGTGACGCTGGCGGCAGCCAGACCATTTTTCGCCCAAGTTTCCACGATGGTGTCGGCAGTGCCGTCCTCCACCATCTGGTCTAGGGTCTTTTGCACCTGGTCACGGAGGGCGGTGTTCCCCTTCAAAAAGCCGATGGCGTACTGCTCGGAGGCCAGGGTTTTTTCCAAAATCACATAGTCATCCGCGCCGCGGCTGGAGATTTGGTAGTTGGCAACGCCGATGTCCATGGCGATAGCCTCCACCGCGCCGGCATCCAAATCCATAAAGGCGGTGTTATAATCGGCGCACTGGGAGAGTTCCTTAAAGGAGGCCGCCAAATCAGAATTCTCCTGATTTTCCTCGTCCTGCAGGGCTTTCAGTGCGGAAGAGTCCGCCTGAACGGCCACGATTTTGCCTGCCAGTCCCGCCCAATCAGTGATGCCTGCATCGGCGGGGACCACAAAGACCTGACTGTTATCCACATAGGGCTCGCTCCAGGTGTACTCGTCCTCACGGCCATTCATGGTAAAGCCGTTCCAGATGCAGTCGATGTTGCCGGCGGAGAGTTCCATGTCCTTAGAATCCCAAGAAATGGGGGCCTTTTTCAGTTCCCAACCGTTCCGTTTGGCGACTTCTTCCGCCAGAGAGAGGTCGAAGCCTACATATTCCCCGGACTCGTCCTTGTAGCCGTAGGGTGGGAATTCCGCGTCGAAGCCTACGGTAAAGGTCTTTTTATCCCCCAGACTATCTGTGGGCTTGGGGGCGCAGGAGACCAGAGACAGGGTCATGAGTGCCGCAAGGGCAAGTGTTACAAGCTTTTTCATATTGAGTTCCTCCAACTTCATTCTGAGGTAATTCCCCGTTGGGGAGCCTCTATACTTTAGTATACTAACACATTAGCACGCTAATGTAAAGAGTTATTTTTAACAACTTCACAATCTTCACTCCACGGCATCTTGTACAACCTGCACCAAGCTGTTATAATAGCTTTGATTCACCACCTAATCTATCATCCACGGTTTGGAAAGGACTCTTCATCATGCAGATTCTCACCATCAACCCCGGCTCCACCAGCACAAAGATTGCCCTTTTTACGAATGAGACTAAGGTATTCGCCACCACGGTGGTTCACGATGCCAGTAAGCTTGCCACCTACCCTCAGGTGTGGGACCAGCTGGATTACCGCGTGGAGACCATTTTGGCGGTGTGCACGGAGCATCAGGTTGACCTGAACCAGTGCGATGCCTTTGTGGGCCGTGGCGGCGGCTTAAACCCCTGTCGGGCGGGCACCTACGAGGTCAACGACATGATTATTCGCCACGCCGGACGGAACGGGGGCTACCACCCCTGCGCCTTGGGCTGCGTCATCGCCCAAAAGTTCGCCGACCAGTACCACGCGCGGGCCTTCATTGTGAACTCCCCCGACGTGGACGAATACTGCGACGAGGCACACATGACGGGGCTGAACGGCCTCAATAAAACCTTTACAAGCCATGTGTTAAACCAGAAGGAGACCGCCCGCCGGGTGGCGGAGGACTTGGGGAAGACCTACGAGTCCTGCAACCTCATTGTCTGCCATCTGGGCGGCGGGGTGTCCATCGCCGCCCACCAAAACGGCAGGATGCTGGACAGCAACGGCATCATCAACGGCGAGGGACCCATGGCCCCCACCCGCTCGGGGGCTCTGCCCGCCATTGACGTGGTGGAGCAGTGCTTCTCCGGGAACTACACCTATGAGGAAATGAAGCTGCGCATCACCAAGTCCGGCGGCATGGTGGACCATCTGGGTACCTCGGAAATGACCGAGGTGCGGGAGATGATTAAAAACGGCAACCGCTACGCCGCGCTGGTTTACAGCACCTTTATCTACCAGATTGCCAAAGAGGTGGGGGCAATGGCCGCCGTCCTCCACGGCAACGTGGATGCCATCGTTTTAACCGGCGGCATCGCCCACGACCAGGAGCTGTGCCAGCGGGTGAGCGACATGGTGGGCTTTATCGCCCCCATTGTCCTCCGCCCCGGCGAGTACGAAATGGAGGCCCTTTGCCACGGCGGTCTGCAGGTGCTGCTGGGTTTGGAGCCCCCCACCATTTACGACGGCACCTCTGTTTTCAAGGGCTTTGAGGATTTGAAGCCCTAACGCAGTTCACAAAAAAGTCCCACAGCTTATGAAAAGCTGTGGGACTTTTTCTTGCACTTTTTTACTCTAAATCGCGGGGGAGGAAGACCTGCCAAGGCAGTGCCTCGGAGAGCTCCACCAGTAGGGGCGAAAAGCCCCCCAGATTTTCAAACTTGGGCGGCGCGCTTTTCAGAACGCCCCCCTTGGGTGCCTGCACCGGCAGGCTTAAAACTGCCCGCATCCCATGTCCCGGCTGGCTGTCCGCCACCACAGTCCCGCCGTGCAGCAGGGCACCGTAGCGGACAATCCGCATCCCCAGCCCCAGCCCGGTAGCGGGCGTTGCGGCGTTTTCCGGGCCGCCGTCAAAATACGCGCCCAACTCCTCTAAGGGGAGGCCGGGTCCGTTATCGGTGACGGTGAGGCGGACAAACTGCTTGTCGCAGTCCAGCTTGAGGGACACCACGCCCCCCTGCCCCGCCGCCAAAAAGGCGTTGGAAATCAAGGCCAGCAGCATCCGACGCAGTAGCGCGCTGTCCGCCAAGGTGATGAGGCTATCCGCGTTACTCTCGTAGCGGAAGTCGAGCTCTGCAGCCTGGGCCAAGGGGTAAATCCCCTCCGCCAGCTGGTGGCAAAAGCCCGCCAGGTCCATAGTCCCGGGCTTGAAGTCGCCGTGGTCTTCCTCTTCCATCCGGCCTGCCAAATCCAAATCCCCCACAATGCGGAGCATCCGATAGAGGCTCTGGTTCATGGTGGCGAGGTAGCGGATGGCGGCGGGGTCACTGGACTGCTCCGCCGAGGGGGCTAACAGCCCGGAGGCCGCCAAAAGATTGGTCATTTTCTGCCGCAGCTGGTCCGCCAGCTTGCCGAGGGAAACGGGGCTGTCACCACTGCGGCGAAGCACCAAAAGGAGGCCCTCTTTGTGGCTGGTTGCCGTAACGGTATACCGCACACCCTCCACCGGAATGGTAGCGGCAGTGTTGGGCAAAAGCTGCAAAAGCACCGAAGGTAGCGCGTCCCCCACGGCAAGACCGGGAAAGAGCACCCCGGCGGCAGTATTCAGATACCCTACGGCGGTGCCCTGTCGCCAAAAAATCGGTTCCGGAAATGCGTCAAATAACTCAAAGTTTTCTCTCTGCTGCATTTGTACACCTCCTTGTCTCTAGCCTGTGCACTTCATATCGTCTTAAGTATACTAAAATCTGGGAGTGAACACAAGGATTTTGTCGAATTATGTCGAAAGAAAGCAATGATGTGAAAAATTTAACAATTTAACCCCTTTTCAAATGAGATAAAACGCGCTATAATGTAACATGCAAGAAAATCTCATTAAAAATTAAAGGAGAGATTCACATGAGTATCAAAATTGGTATCAATGGCTTCGGCCGCATCGGCCGCCTGGTTTTCCGCGCTGCGGTGAACCGTCCCAACATCGAGTTCGTCGGCATTAACGACCCCGGCATGACCCCTGACTACATGGCGTATATGCTCCGCTACGACACCGTTCACGGCCGTTTCGACGGCGAGGTGTCCTACGACGACACCAGCATCACCGTCAATGGCCGTAAGGTTATGGTCTACGCCTGCATGAACCCCGCCGAGATTCCCTGGGGCAAAATCGGCGCGGAGTACGTCGTGGAGTCCACCGGCCTGTTCCTGGAAAAGGGCAAGGCTCAGGGCCACATCGATGCCGGTGCCAAGAAGGTTATCATGTCCGCTCCCTCCAAGGATGACACCCCCATGTTCGTCATGGGCGTCAACAACACATCCTATGATAAGAGCATGAACTTTGTCTCCAACGCCTCCTGCACCACCAACTGCCTGGCCCCCATCGCCAAGGTCTTAAACGACGCTTTTGGCATCAAGGACGGCCTCATGACCACCGTTCACTCCACCACCGCCACCCAGAAGACCGTGGACGGCCCCTCCAAGAAGGATTGGCGCGGTGGCCGCGCCGCTGCCGGCAACATCATCCCCTCCTCCACCGGCGCTGCCAAGGCTGTGGGCAAGGTCATTCCCGCCCTCAACGGCAAGCTCACCGGCATGTCCATGCGTGTCCCCACTCTGGACGTGTCTGTGGTTGACCTCACCGTCAACCTGGAGAAGCCCGCAAAGTACGCCGACATTTGCGCCGCTATGAAGTCTGCCTCCGAGGGCGCTCTCAAGGGCGTTCTGGGCTACACCGACGAGGACGTTGTCTCCTCCGACTTCATCACCGACCCCCGCACCTCCATCTTCGATGCCAAGGCCGGCATCGCCCTCACCGACACCTTCGTGAAGGTTGTCTCTTGGTACGACAACGAGTGGGGCTATTCCAACAAGGTGGTTGACCTCATCGAATACATGAACACTGTGGACCACAAGTAAGAAAAACCAAAAAATTCCGCTCACGTTTGTGAGCGGAATTTTTTTGCGCCCTATTTGCAAATTCTTGTTGACAAATTCTTTTTAGTGTGTTATTACTGTATATAGTCAGTATATACAGTAACACAGAGGAGGGATGACTTGGACATTATCATCCGAAATTCCGGGGAGACCCCTATTTACGACCAGATTGTCCGGCAGATA
The DNA here is from genome assembly GCA_036647315.1 of Oscillospiraceae bacterium. Classification (GTDB taxonomy): domain Bacteria; phylum Bacillota; class Clostridia; order Oscillospirales; family Oscillospiraceae; genus JAVXKN01. The sequence continues at coordinate 21,068 of JAVXKN010000005.1, forward strand.
AAAGGCTCCATCTTGCAGGGGGACCTTGCCATTGGGGAGGCTCTCCCCTCCATGCGGCTGCTGGCAAAGGATTTGCGGATTTCCGTCATCACCACCAAGCGGGCCTATGAGGAGTTGGAGCGGGACGGATTTATTTCCACCGTACCCGGTAAGGGCTGTTTCGTAGCCCCCCAAAACCCGGAGTTGGCCCGTGAGGATGCCCTGCGCCGGTGTGAAGAACAGCTCTCTAAAGCCGCCGACATTGCCAAAGTCAGCGGCATCACCCTGCAAGACCTCACCGACACTTTAACTTTAATCTATGGAGATGAAACGCTATGACCACCCCTCAAAACGCCGTGGAGATTCGGAATCTCACCAAAAAATACAAGGAATTTACGCTGGATAACGTCTCCTTCACCGTGCCCATGGGCTCCATTGTGGGGCTGATTGGGGAAAACGGCGCGGGAAAATCCACCACCCTGCGGTGCCTCCTAAACCTCTGCTCCCACGACGGCGGCCAGGTTTCCGTCTTGGGGCTGGATGCCGTAGCTGACGAGCAGGCGATCAAGGAGGACGTGGGGGTGGTGCTGGACGAGTGCTCCTTCCACGACCAGTTGACCGCCGTCCAGGTGGGGAAAATCCTGTCCCACGTCTACCAAAAGTGGGACAAAACTCTGTACGCCGACTACCTCTCCAAATTCGACTTGCCGAAAAATCTGTTTCTCAAGCAGTTCTCCCGTGGCATGAAAATGAAGCTGTCTATCGCCGCCGCCCTCTCCCACCACCCCCGGCTGCTCATTCTGGACGAGGCCACCGGCGGGCTGGATCCGGTGGTGCGGGACGAGATTTTGGACGTGTTTTTGGAGTTCATTCAGGACGAGGCACACGCCATTTTGGTGTCCAGCCACATCACCTCCGACTTGGAAAAAATCGCGGACTATGTGGTGTACCTCCACAAGGGGAAAGTCACCCTGTCCGGCGAAAAAAACGAGCTTTTGGCAGACCACGGGCGGATTGCCGGCAGCCGCGCCCAGTTGGACGACATCCCCGCGAGTTACATTTTAGGCCGGCGGGACGGGCAGTTTGGCTGTGAGGCACTCATTCGCAATCGGCAGGAGTTTCACCGGGAATTCCCCCAGCTGGAAATCGACAAAGTGACGCTGGACGAACTGATGGTATTTACCGTAAAGGGGGACAAAAAACCATGAAGGGTCTTATTTTGAAGGACTTTTACCTCATCAAAACCCAGTCGAAATTTCTGCTGGTCTTTGGGCTGGTTTACGGCGCGCTCTGCCTTTCCGGCACCATGGAGCCCAGCTTTGTCTCCGGCCTTGCGCTGATGCTCACGGTATCCCTCTCCGTCTCCACCTTTTCCTACGACGATTTGGCACACTGGGAAAAGTACGCCGCCGCCACCCCTGCGGGTCGCCGTGGCGTGGTGCAGGAAAAGTACCTGTTTACCCTGCTGATGGTGCTGGGCATCACCGCAGTGACGGCACTCTTTAACGTGGTTTACAGTGCTGTGCGGCGGGACTTCGTCCAACTGCCTGCCAATCTGGTGGCCACCGCCATATGCGTGGTGGCGGGACTGCTGATTGCCACCGTGCTCCTCCCCCTGCTTTTCAAATTCGGGGCGGAAAAGTCCCGCATGATGATGCTTTTGGGACTGGCGGTGGTGGCGGTGAGCGTCTTCGCCCTCTTCGGTTTGGAGCAGGCGGGACTGCTGCCAAAGTCCGTTCCAACCTGGGTTATCGCCGCCCTGCCGGTCATCCTCCTGGGCATTGTGGCGGTGGCGTTCATTGTCTCCTACTCTATCTCCCTGAAAATTTACGCAAAAAAAGAGCTGTAACCCCCGGGCTACAACCCCATATAAAACCACTAAACCCCCCATTCTCGTCAATGAATGGGGGGTTTAGTAATGGTTCTGAATTTCTTCCAATGGTGTAACCTCGACTTCCTACTGATTTTGCTGGGGTGGTATCATCTTTGCTGTGCTGAGGTTCAAAAGAAATTGGAGATTGGGTTCTGAATCTTGGAATCTTGGGTTTGGAATCTTTGGTCTTGAATCTGTGAAACTTGGAATTTCCTTTGGTCACGTTCTGCAAACAACTATGCACATTTAGGTTCCGTCTTGGGCGATACTTCGCTGTGGAGGAGTTCCCTGTGCGACCCACTTCAATGGGTGTGTTTCGACGATGATGCGAGGGGATTCCGGGTTTCGCAATTCTGGAGAAGATTCTTTTGGTCCGAGATAACTGGATTCTGATCCGATGATACTGGGTAGCTTCGGAGAACCTAGACTATCTAGCCCACGGGACTCACCTCTTTCTTTCTGTCTGTATTGTACAACAGATTAAAAAAATTGTCAATACATTTTGTACAAATTTCCCCAAATATTTTTTGAAACGCGCTATCCGCTGAAAAAAGCCGCCAAAATCAGGCCGTAGAGGATGGAGGTGCTGA
>JAVXKN010000006.1:0-22161 GCA_036647315.1 Oscillospiraceae bacterium
CATCAGCTTGCACAGGCGGACTTTGGCGTTTTCGCCGCCGGACAGGGCGCGCATTTTGGTGGTGATGTGTTCACTGGTGAGGCCGCAGCGGGCTAGGGCGGCACGGACTTCGCCGTTACTCATGCCGGGAAACTCCGACCAGATTTCCTCTAAGGCGGTGCGGTCGTTGCCCTTTTCCTCCTGCTGGAAGTAGCCCAGTTCCAAAAACTGGTCGGGTTCAATGTCACCGGCGATGGGCGGAATCAGACCCAGAAGGGTTTTTAGCAGGGTGGATTTTCCCAGACCGTTGACACCCCGAATGGCGATTTTTTGGTTCCGCTCCACCACCACGTCCACGGGACGGGTGAGGGGTTCGTCATAGCCCAGCACCAGATTTTTCGCCACCAGCACTTCCCTGCCCGGGGTGCGGGCGGGGGTGAAGGAGAAGTTGGGCTTGGGCTTTTCCTTGGACAGTTCAATCACGTCCATCTTGTCCAGCTTTTTCTGGCGGCTTTTCGCCATATTGGCGGTGGAGGCGCGGGCCTTATTGCGGGCGACGAAGTCCTCCAAACCGGCGATTTCCTTCTGCTGTTTTTCGTAGGCCTGCTCGGTCTGACGCTTTTTCAGCTCGTACAGCTCCAAAAACTGGTCGTAAGTGCCGGTGTAGCGGGTGAGGGCGGCGTTCTCCACATGGTAGATGACGTTCACCACGTCCCCCATAAAGGCGGTGTCGTGGGAGACGAGGATGAAGGCGTTTTCGTAGTTCTGCAAGAACCGGCGGAGCCAGGTGATGTGGTTTTCGTCCAGAAAGTTGGTGGGCTCGTCCAAAATGAGAATCATGGGGTCCTCTAAAAGGAGCTTGGTGAGCAGCACTTTGGCGCGCTGACCGCCGGAGAGTTCGGAGACATCTCGGTCCAGTCCGATTTCCCCCAGACCCAAACCGCCGGCGTACTCCTCGATTTTTGCGTCCAAAGTGTAGAACCCGCTGCCCTCTAAAATCTCCTGAATCTCCCCCACGTCCTCCATGAGGGCCTCCAGCTGTTCCGGGTCGCAGTCGCCCATTTTGTCGTAGATGGCAAGCATTTCGGCTTCCAACTGGTAGCTGTGGGCGAAGGCGGTGCGGAGAACGTCGCGGATGGTGCTCCCCTTTTCTAAGACGGAAAACTGGTCCAAATAGCCGGTGGTAATGTGGTTACACCAGGAGATGTCCCCCTCGTCGGGGGTGCGCTTGCCGGTTAAAATGTCCAAAAAGGTGGTCTTTCCCTCGCCGTTGGCACCCACCAGACCGATATGCTCCCCCTTGAGGAGGCGAAAGGAGGCATCCTTCAAAATCTGACGGCCCCCAAAGCCATGGCTCACATGGCTCACTGTTAAAATGCTCATAGAATCTCCTTGCTCTTTTTTGTCGTAGACGCTGATTGTACCACGTTTTGCCGGTCGTTTCCACCCCGAAATCACAAAAACACGCCGCACACTTGATTGGCGGCGTGTTTTGAAGGTTAGGGCACCAAATCTGTCTCTAGCCGATTCCTGCCGGCGGCCTTGGCGCGCAGCAGCAGTCCGTCGGCAAGGGAGACCAAATCATCATCGCTGAGGCCCGGTCGGTACTGGACTAAGCCGGCACTGATGGTGAGGGGCGGGCAGCCCTGGTAGTCGGGGATGTTGAGGAGTTTTTCCCCAAATTCCGCCAGCTTTTCCGCCGGCAGACGGCACAGCAGAATCATGAATTCATCGCCGCCGTAGCGGCCCACACAGCCGCACTCCCCTACCGCCTCCACAAAGTGGCTTGCCATGTGGCAGATAACCCGGTCGCCTACCAAATGGCCGTAGGTGTCGTTTACTGACTTAAAAGCGTCTGCGTCCAGCATCACCACATAAAAGGGGCCGCCGTCTTCACAGCCGCGGGTGAGCAGGGAGAGAATTTTGCGGCGGCTGTAAACGCCGGTGAGTTCGTCCGTGTCCGCCATATTTTCCAGCCGTTTATTGAGTTCCAGCAGCTCTGTGTGTTGGCGGCGGTAGCGGTTAGTGTAGATGCCCACGGAGGCGATGCCCAGAATGAAAACCATCACAATTTGCAAAATCGTGTCTGCAAAGACGTTCTGCCCCGGGCTTTCTTGAATGAGGTCGGGGCGGAAGGTGACAAGGTAGGTGATACCGATGCCGTACAGGATGGAAATGCCGCCGAAGCAGTATTTTGGGACGTTATGATTGAGCATGAGAAAGGCCTCAATGGTGATGAGAAGCAGGTAGATGAGGGCCACGGTGGTGTCCCCGCCGCTGTAAATCCAGGAGGGGAAGATGGCGTACATCATGAGGAGCAGGAGCACGAATATTTTGTACTGCTCCACATATTTGTCCTTGTGCAAAAGGTAAAGACCCAACCCGCAGACAAGCAGCGCGAAGACCCATTTTATATTGGCTCGGAGGGGGAAATTGTTGAAGGAATTGCCCACAATATTGCACAGTGCCGTCAACGCCAGAAGTATAATAAACACATAGAGCACATAATTCCCCAGCGGAAGCTTGTCCCGAAACACGGTGATTCTGCGGCGCAGCGTTTCTTTCATCTGTCCTCGCCCCTTTTTCTTTTCAGGTTTGGGCTGCGTGGTCTAGGTTTTTTCCGGCTGGGGTTTCGCTGTACCGTCCTCGTTGAATTGGGCTTTCAGGGCCTTTTCGGTGGGCAGTATGGACACAATTAACAGCACCACCTGTGCAGCGCACACGGCGGCACCGGCGATAGCCACGGTTTGGACATCCTTACTGATGGTGAGGCAGAGGGCCACGGCGGAGATCGGGAGGGCAATAAAGCCCCAGCTGTGCCAAGTGGCACCCAGGTGCTTATGGGCGAAGTCCCAGGTATTCTCATTTTTCATGGACATGGCTGTGCGGTAGCCGTACCAGCTGCTCATGGTTTTCGGGGGATGGGCCTCGAAACGCTTTCCCATAACCAGCATAATCAGGGGGACAATGAGGTCCACTGAAAACATAAAAAGCCAAAATCCCATGATAGCACCTTCCCTTTCCTACCCATTCAGTATAGCGGATTATTCGGCGAAAAGCAAGCAATTATCACCGCGGCGGGACAGGAGAAAAGCGTCAACCGTTTCGGTTGACGCTCTTTCTGCTTGCAAGGGAGGTGGAGTTGATGTAGTATAGAGTTATACGAGAGTTTATCTATTCCCCTTCTATTGGCACCGGCTGGATTTTCGGGTCGGGGACGGCGGCCTCATCCCGCTCTTCTTGACGCACCTCACGGCGGTACCGCAGGACGAAGGCCACGGTCATAATGAGACAGAGGGCCTCGGACAGGAGGGTGGCGTGCCAGATGCCCCAGGCACCGGCCACGGCGGCCAGAAACAGGAGACTGCCGATGAGGAGCACCAGACCACGGGAGAAGGAGATTGCGATGGAATACTTGGGACGCTCCACCGCCGTGAAGAACCCGGCGATGATGACGTTAAAGCCGATGAGTAGGAAAGAATAGGAGAACATCCGCAACGCCTCTACGGAGGAGGGAATCAGTGCCGCCCCCGGCTCTAAGAACGCCATCACAATGGGTTGGGCAAAGCCTTGACCGATGGCGAAGGCACCCAGTGAGAAAAAGGCAACCAATGCCACGCCGTACCGCAGAAGCTTGTGGCAGGTTTTGCGGTCGGACGCGCCGTAATAGTAGCTGGTGAGGGGCTGGATGCCCTGGGTGGTGCCGGTCATGGTCATGAGCACTAAGGTATTCACATAGCTGATGATGGTGTAGGTTACGACGGCACCCTCGCCAATGACCCGCAGAATGGTGTGGTTAAACATGAAGATGACCACGCCGTTGGAGAGCTCGGTAAGGCCGTCGGAAAGACCCAAGGGGAGGATGCGGCGGTAGATGGAGGGTTCCGGCTGAAACTTTTGAAAGCGGAGCTTTTCCTTGTGGGTTAAGAAATAAATGACGAAGACCGTGGTGGAGGTCATCTGGGAAAGGCCGGTTGCAAAGGCCGCGCCGAAAACGCCCCAGGGGATGGCGATGACGAAAACATAGTCCAGCACCACGTTCATCAGGGCGCAGGAAATGACACCGATGGTGCTGATTTGAGGCGCGCCGTCCGCCTTAACCTGCACCTCCAAATTGTAGGAAATGGTGAAGAAGACGAAGAACACGGAGATGGTACCCACATATTCCTTCACATAGGTGAGGGTGGAGGGGGTGGCACCTAGGAAATGGGCGATGGGGTCTAGGAAAATCAGGGTGAGAATGGTGAAGATGATGCTGATAATACCCACCACCACCAGGTTTTGGTTAAAGTAGGTACGGGCAGAGTTCAGATTCTTCTGCCCCAAGGCGATGGAAATAACGGTAGAAGTACCGGTGGCGAAGAGCAGGCCCACAGTGAAAATCACCGCCGTGTAAGGCATGGAGAGGTTCACCGCCGCCAGCGCGGACTCGCCCACGCCGTGGGCAACGTACATGCCGTCCACCATGGAATAGAGGGAAAAGACCCACATGGAGACGATGGACGGAATGACGAATTTGAAAAAACGCTTGAGCAGTTCCATAAATAGAGCCTCCAAATCATTGCGATGCAATGGGTTTTGATTACCTGACTCTACTATAAACCCTCGTACCGTACGAATGTCAAGGACTATTTGGAAAGAAGATGCAGAAGATGCAAGACCTGTATAAAATCAACGAGATTGCCAAGCTGTTCTCCCTCTGCCCCGACACCCTGCGGTACTATGAGGAAAAGGGGCTGATTTCCCCGGAACGGCGGGAAAACGGCTACCGAATGTACAGTATTCAGGACATTTGCACCCTGAACATCATCCGCAGCCTCCGGGAGCTGGGGATGCCTCTGGAGCAAATTCGGGACTATTTGGAAAAACGCTCTGTGGAGGAGACTCTGCGGTTCATCGACCGGGAGGACGACATTTTGGACCGCAAGATGGAGGCACTCCGTGCCGCCCGCCGGGAGGTGGATGCCCGCCGTGGCCGATTGCTGGAGTTTGAGGGGGTGGCCAACGGGACTTTTTTATGCCGGGAGCTGCCGCCACGGCCCTATGTGTTTTTGCAGGAAAACGTCATTTTGGAGCGTGAGATTGACTTTCTGCTAAAAAAGCTGGAAAAAAAGCACCAGGACTACATTAAAATCATCGGGAATCAGTGCATGGGGGCAATTTTGGACACCGACTGCCTGCAAAAAGGGATTTACAGCCACTTTTCCTGCGTCTTTTTCCTCACGCCCCCTAAAAAGCCACGGGACGCGGAACTTCCCGGCGGCACCTACGCCAGCCTTTTTTACCGGGGCTCCTATGAGGCACTGCCGGGGCACCTGCGCACCCTCATGGGGGAGCTGAACGCCCGGGGGCTCACCCCCATCGGCCCACCTTTGGAACTCTACCATGTAGATGCCCACGACACCAATTTGGAATCGGAATATCTCACCGAACTGCAGTTGCCGGTGAAGTCAGTTTAAGGGCGCGGTCGGGGCTGGCCACCATCTGAATCCCCGCGGCATCCCGACTGCGGAGGGCAATCACCGCCCCCCGAATACAGTAGGCGGCAAGGTCCCCCCAGGGGGCGACGAAGAGGCAGGTAATCTCCGTCCCGGGAATGATGCCCAGGTCCAGAAAACGGCGCGCCATGGCGGGTTCCGCCGTAACAGCACCCACATAGCCTGTTTTATGCTGACGCAGCAGGGAGAGGGAAAAGGGCTCGTACATCGCAGCCACTCCTTTACAACATAAGGCGCGGAGGAAAAAAATCCTCCGCGCCTTATTGTATGCATCGCTTTTAGTTTGTGCCGCTGTGCCGGGTTCTGTATTCGCAGGGGGTGATGCCCTCCAGACGCTTGAAGACGCGGGAGAAGTGGGCGGTGTCGGTGTACCCCACCTGTGCCGAAATCTCGCTGAGGTGCATGGCAGGGTCCTCCATCAGCTCCTTGGCCTTTTGGAGGCGGGCACTGTTGAGCAGGTCGTAAAAATTCTTTTCCGAATGCCGATTGAGCATTTTGGACAGGTGCCACTGGCTCACCCCGCAGTGGTCTGCCACCTGCTGCAGGGTCAGCTTTTCCGCGTGGTGGGTCTTAATATATGCCTTGGCATGATGAATGAGTAGGTCGTTTGCCTGGTCTGTGGCGGTGCTCGCTGTCAGAAGGGCTGTGGAATGTTGCGTGAATGCACGGGTCATAGCGACTGGTGCCTCCTTTTTTTGCGGGGATGATTTAGTGACCTTGAATCAGCTTTTTGATTTGAATCACCACGGTGGGGGCGAAGGCCAGCAATGCCACCATGCCCGCGTGGGTCAGGGTGAAGGCATCTGCCACCATAAACAGGTGCTTCAGACCGGGGACGAAGAGCACCGCTGCCAGCAGGAGGACACCTAGGAAAAACGCGCCTACGCTGTACTTGTTGGACTTGAAGCCCAGCTTGAAAATAGAGGCGGTGCCGCGGCAGTTGAAGCCGTGGAACAGGCGGGCAAGGGTGAGGGTGGCAAAGGCCATGGTCATGGCGAGGGTTGCGCCGCCTTGTTCCATGCCGATGTGGTAGCCGCCCATGGTGGCGATGGCGATGAGGGCACCCTCAAAGAGGACGGCACCCAGCAGCTTTTTCGTCAAAATCGGCTCCTTGGGGTCTCTGGGGGGCTGATTTAACAGGTCGTGGGTGGCGGGCTCCATGCCAATGGCGATGGCGGGAAGACTATCGGTTAAAAGGTTAATGAACAGCAAGTGGACCGGCGCGAAGGGGACGGCAAGGCCCATGATGGAGGTGTACAGCACCGCCAAAATGCCGGCGGTGTTGCCGGATAGCAGGAAACGGATGGAGTTTTTAATGTTGGTGTAGACGTTTCTGCCGTTGGTCACCGCCTTCACGATGGTGGCGAAGTTATCGTCGGTGAGAATCATGGAGGCGGCATCCTTGGAAACCTCGGTGCCGGTGATGCCCATGGCAACGCCGATGTCCGCTTTCTTGAGGGCGGGTGCGTCGTTCACGCCGTCGCCGGTCATGGCGACGATGTTGCCCCGCTTCTGCCAGCGGTCCACAATGCGGATTTTATGGGAGGGGGACACACGGGCGTAAACCGAGACCCGGGGGAGAATTTCGTCCAGCTGGTCGTCGGTCATGGCCTCCAGTTCTACGCCGTCCAGTGCCAAATCACCCTCGGTGAAAATGCCCAGTGCCTTGGCGATGGCGGTGGCGGTGACTTTGTGGTCGCCGGTAATCATAATGGTGCGGATGCCGCCCAGTTTTGCGTCTGCCACCGCCTTGCGAGATTCCTCACGGGGCGGGTCAATCATGGAAATGAGGCCGATAAAGGTGAAGTGGGCCTCGTCCTCCGGCACCAGAGGCCGGACGGAATCCAGGGTGCGGTAGGCGAAGGCCAGCACACGCAGGCCCTGCTGGGACAGGCGGTTATTCACCTCCACCATTCGGGTGCGGTCGGCCTCGGTGAGGGGGCGAACACCATTGCTGGTGATAATCGTGCTGCTCCGGGCCAGCAGCTCGTCCATGGCACCCTTGGTAAACATGGTGGGTGCGCCGTCCGCGTCGAACAGGGCACTCATCAGTTTGCGGTCGGAGTCAAAGGCCAGCTCACCCAGGCGGGGGTGCTGGGCGCGGTATTCGGTTTCAAAGAGGGAGAAACTGTGGCCCAGATTCACCAGAGCCACCTCGGTGGGGTCTCCCAAAAATGCGCCGTCGGCACTGGTGGAGGCATCGTTTGCAAGGACTGCCGCCTTCATCAGCTGATAGTACACCGGGTTTGTGAAGGACATATCCTCGCCGTCAATGAGGTTTTCGTCGGCGTAAATCTGCTGGGTGGTCATTTTATTCTGGGTTAAGGTGCCGGTTTTATCGGAGCAGATAATGGAGACCGCCCCCAGGCTCTCCACGGCCTTTAAGTCCTTCATAATGGCGTTTTCCTTCGCCATCCGCTGGGTGCCCATGGCGAGGACGATGGTGACGATGGAGGACAGTGCCTCCGGGATTGCCGCCACAGCAAGGGCTACGGCGAACATGAGGGAATCTAAAATAGGCATACTGCGCCAAAGTGACAGGCCGAAAACCAAGATGCAGATGCCGATAATCACGGTGGCTAACTTTTTGCTAAAGTCGTCCAGAGACACCTGCAAGGGGGTTTTCTTCTGCTGTGTCTGGTTCATAAGGGAGGCGATTTTGCCGATTTCGGTGTTCATGCCGGTAGCAGTAACCACCACGGTGGCTCTCCCGAAGGTGACGAGACTGCCAGAAAAAACCATGTTCTTCTGGTCGCCCAGAGCCACGTTTTCCGCGGTAATCACGTCGGCGGTTTTGTTCACGCCCTCGGACTCGCCGGTGAGGGAGCTCTCGTTGATTTGGAGGGAGAAGTTCTCCAGCAGGCGGCCGTCCGCCACCACTAAGTCCCCCGCCTCCAACGCCAAAATGTCGCCGGGGACGATTTCACGGGAGGGCACCGCCATCTGCACCCCGTCACGGAGCACACGGGCGGAGGGGGCACTCATGGCCTTCAGGCTCTCTAAGGACTTTTCCGCCTTGAAGTGCTGAACGGTGCCTAAAATGGCGTTGAGGATGATGACGGCGAAGATGACGATGGTGCTCTCAGAGTTCCCCGACACCATGGAGATGATGGCGGCGATGATGAGAATGACCACCAGGAGGTCCTTAAACTGGGAGAGAAATACGGACAGAACCCCCTGCCGTTTCCCCTCCGCTAAAGCGTTTTCACCGTACTGCTCCCGGTGAGTTTCCACCTGTTTTGCCGTTAGACCGGCACGGGAGGAACCTAACGCCTCCATGGTCTCGGTGCCGGTGCGGTTGAGATATGATTTCATGTAAAGAGCCCTCTTTCTGTGTCTATGATGTGCGTATTTGGATAAAAAAAGACTTTTTGACAAAAACGCGGCACTTACCCGCAGTTTTGTCAAAAAGTCTTGTTACCAACCATTGTATTGGCTTCTGCAGCAGGCCTTGCATAAGAGCAAACGCCGTGATGTTGCCGCAGAAAAAATAACTACTCCCCTTTTCACAGAGAACAGTATTCAGTTGTGCCAATGATAATATCACGCCGTGATGAATTTGTCAAGCCCGTGCTTTTTCCTTTTTTTCGGCCTTTTTACGGTTTCGCCACGCGGACAGCCATCGGTCCAGCCGCTCACGGGGGAGGAGCAAATTCACCAGCAGGGCGATGAGGACACCCACGCCGGTGTCTACCATGCGGTTTAAGGAATAGGCCACATAGGTGGCTGCCGGGGTGTTGAACAGGATGATGCAGAGCACCACGCCTCCGGGCTGGACGGCACCGGGCCAGTGGAAAATTTGAGCCGCCAAAATGAGTAAAATGACCCCGATGAACAGGAGGGGCAACATCCAAACTCTGCCGCCGTAGGGTTCCAACTGGAGGAACACCCAGAAAAGGCCCATGCCCAGAAAGCCCCCGATGACAGTACCGATGAGGCGGTTTCCACCGCTGCGCCAAGAATCCTCCAAGTCGCTGCCCATGCCGAAGATGGCACCGATGCAGGCGAAAGTGGGGTTGCGGTCTATCATTGCGTACAAAATGGCGCAGAGGGTGGCGGAGAGGGCGGTTTTTACATTGCGAAGCCCCACCTTGGGCAGCTTCTTCTCTTTCTTTTTCAAGACAATCACACCAACTATTCAGGTATTTTTTACAGTTTATCACATTCGGCGGTCTTTTGCACCCTTTTTAGGAGGATTTTTCCAAAAACATTGGGGAAATCCACACATAAAACTGTCCTTTTTCTTCGGCTCTTTTCATATGCTGAGAGAGAAATGGACTCATGGTAATTGGGCCTGTTTAGCATACAGGAAGGGACTGAGCAAGGTTATGAAACGGAAACTTTTCACCACCGCACTGCTCCTGGGCGCGCTCTGCTTACAGCTGGGCGTTTCCGCGGCCTCCAGCGGGCAGAGCACCCTGCATTACAACGGCAAGGGGGAACTGGGCTACCAAGTCGACTATCTGAAACCCGGAGGGGCAAAGCCCGCTTTGGCCTCCGCCCGCACGATGAGCCTGACAAACACTGACAACTCCGAATCCTTCGCCTACTGTCTGGATGTGGAAAAACCGGTCGTGGAAAATCACAAATACGCCATTGCCAATGTGGAGGACGTCAATTATCCCAACAAGGAGACGGCGGGAAAGATACGGGGCATTTTGAGGAGCAGCTACCCCTTTGTCACGCTGGAACGGATCGCAAGCCGCAGCGGACTGGAGGTGCCAACCGCCAAGGAGGCCATCACTGCAGCCCAGATGGCGATTTGGGAGCTGACAAACGGCGGCACCTATACGGTCAATCTGCATCCCGACGACGGCACCATCGCCCGCACCCACGCCCTTTTGGGCTGGTACCGCAAGCTGCCACCCGCCGCCCCCCAAGACCCTGTGGCATACCTTGAAACCAAAAGCACCCTGCTGCCAGACGGCACCATGGACATCGCCTACCGCCCCGTCACAGGGGGCAACATCTCCGGCATCACCATGGCAACTCCCCTGCTCTCCGACAATGTAAAATTCGAGAAGAAAGCCAAGGATGAGCAGGGCTTTTACCACATCTGGGTGGCAAGTCCCCCCGCCTCCTTCACCGTCCACTTCCGTGCCGCCCAAGATTTGATCCTTGACACTTATTTTTACGCGCCGGTGGGCGGCAAAACCGCCTCCCAATATCTGGCCGGTGTGCGGAGCGGGAATGTCCAGCTGGAAAAAGTGGAGACTTTCTCCGGCACCGCTGTTCTTGACGGCGGTATTCAGATTCTGAAATTCGACTCCGGCAGCAATGTGCCCTTGGCTGGAGTGACCTTCTCTGTGGCCACTGACACTGCGTTTTCCCAGAATCTGCGGTTCTGCGTCACCGACAGTAACGGCAGTGCCACGGTGGACAGCTTGGCAAGCGGCACCTACTATGTGCGGGAGGACAAACCTCTGGCGGGCTACATTCCCGGCGAGGGGTACAGCACCGTCACCGTCGCCAACAACACTATTCGGTTGACCATCAAAAACACCCGCTACTCCACCTTGGTCATCGAAAAGATAGACGAACAAGCCGGTGCCCCGCTGACAGGGGCAAAGTTTAACATCTACAAGGGTGTTGGCACCGCAGGCACCCTGCTTTTTGCGGATGTACCCGTCAATGACCTAGGCATTCTCCGCCAAGAAAAACTGCTCCCCGGCTCCTATACCATCGTGGAGACCACACCCCCTGCCGGATACCAGAAAAACCCCACACCCCAGACCATCACGCTGGTTGCGGGGCAAACTGCCACCATCCGCATTGTCAACCGGCTCATTGACATCACCACCACCGGCAAACTCCATATTATTAAGCGCGATACCGACACCAAGGAGCAGCTGGCGGGGGCCGAATTCTCTGTATACAGCGACCGCGCCCTCACCCAGCTTGTAGCCTCCGGGATTGTGAGCAAGGCGAATGCACCGGCTGAAATCGTCGGTCTAACACCGGGCACCTACTATGTAAAGGAGACCAAGGTGCCTATGGGGTACACCCTGTCCACCGCCGTGCAAACTGTGATGATTGAGGCCAACAAAACCGCTATGGTACATTTCTACAATGAGAAAATCATCGCCACCGCCGGCAACTATGGCACCCTCCTGCTGGCCGGTCTGGGCACCGGCGGCGTTTGCGGGCTAGGCTGGCTGGGTCTGCTGCTTTACAAGAGACAAAACCATGGAAAGGCGGAATAGCGGCGGCAGAGGATTTGCCCGGGTTACGGCCCTTTTGCTCCTCCTCACCGCAATATCCGCCGGAATGATTGCCGGGGGCATTTTTCATCTGCGGGAGGTGACGGCCTTGACCCGGGCGGGGCTGGAGGTGACGGAGCAATTTCTCCACACCCCCGCCGTCACCCCACCACCGTCAGAGGGTTCCGCCCCAACTCCCGCCGCTCCGTCACCCTCTGCACCGCCTGAAAATATGGTGGGGGATGGCATTATCACCGTTTTTACCGCAGAGGAGCCCCGCTACGCCGTGTACAACGGGGTGACACAGGAGCACCTGTCCTTAGGCACCGCCCGTTCCTCCGACAGTGCCCTGCCGGGCCAGACGGGAAACTGCGTCATCTACGGACACCGGGACTCCGTCTTTCGCTGTCTGCAAGAGGTGGCTCTGGGGGACAAAATCGCCCTCACCACCGCAGACGGCACCTTTACCTACACCGCGGCGGAAACTGCCATCTGCACCCCCACCGACGGGTGCATCACCCAGCCCTACGACGACCCGCGCCTCACCCTTGTCACCTGTTACCCCTTTGTTTACAGCGGGCCCGCTGTCCAGCGGTATCTGGTGGTGTGTACGCTGGACGGTGACACTGCCGGCCAGAGCGGTTAAACCCGACTTTTTCCATACGAACATAAAAATCGCCGGAACGCAAAAAGCGTTCCGGCGATTTTTTGTACCGCTGGGGCTGTTATGCCTGAATCATACCGGCGAACAGGGCCAACTTGCTCTGGAGCACCATGGTCAGGCGGGTGACGGCATCCACCGTGCCCTGAACGGAGGCGTTGACTGCCAAAAGCTGGTCGGGGGTCACGCCGGGCATATGCACAAAGGCCTGAATTTTTTCGCCTTCTGCGTTCAAAATGTGAGAGAGGCCGGTCTCCTCAAGGGCGACGGATTCGATGAGATCGTTGACTGCCTGAACGGTGGTGACGGTGCCGGGGACGATGACGGGCATAGACATAGATGGTCATTCCTTTACAGCATAAATTGGGAGCGGCGATTTGTGGCATCTCACTCCTCGCCCCTATTCTATGTCCGGGTGGGTTCCGCTGTCACACTCACAGGAGCGTGGTTTCCCGCATAGCATAGGCAAGACCGAACACCCGCCACCCCGTCCATATTTGAAAGGAGCGTTTTTTCATGATGAATCCTCTCACTGTCCCCGTAGCAGACCAGACCTGCCCCGCCACCGCCTATCAGTCCGCCTCCATCTGCGTCCCCGTCACCGTGACCCCCTTTGCGGAAACCGGTGTCACCACCACAAAGTGCTGTGGCGTACCCTTCGTCGCCCCCGGCAAAACTACCTGCAACGGCATGAAAAACGGCACCTGCGTCTTTACCATCAGTCAGGACATCTGCGTGGCTGTCCCTGTGGAATTCGGTGCCACCGCCACCGTGGGCGACGCTTACGTCAGCTGTATCTCCACCTCCGCCGAGGATATTTGCACCGACTGCATCCTGCCGAAATAGAGGCTAGCCAGCCTATCCCGCCGCCCAAAAAGGCAAAATGTCGGGCGGTGCATACAATGGATTGGTAGCGTCCCTGCTACCGGTTTTCATGTGAGGAGTCTTGTTATGTTTCATACCCAACTGGAAAAACCGCTGCCCTGCGCGCCCTCCGCCCGATACCGCGGGCTCTGCTACGACGGCTGTTATTTTTACTGCACCGACCCCTGCGCCCGCACCATCACCCAAATGAGCACCTGCTTTGAAACCGTCCACTGCTTTGAGGTGGCGAAAAGCTACACCTGCCTGTGCTACGACCCCACCGAAAACTGCTTTTGGGCCGCCGAGGAGCACTGCCCCGCCGCCATTTTCAAACTGGACACCCACTTTCGGGAGATTGACTGCCTGCGTGTGTGCCTCCCCTGCGACCTCTTGGGGGTTATCACCGGCATCTCCTATCAGTGCTGTCGGGACACCCTCCTGCTCTCCTGCGGGGCGGGCATTGTGGAGGTGGAAAAGCTGCACCCCCAGTGCGCCAAAATTCTGACCAAGAGCGGTCAGGCGTGGATGCTCACCGTGGTGGCACTCTGCCCCTATTATCTCTGCTGCTGCCTCTTAAACGGCAGGACCATGCTCCGGGTTTACGGCAAAAACGGCGAACTGCTCCAGCAGTGCGAACTGCCCCGGGGCTGTAGCTTGGAGGCCGCCGTATTCTACCCCGACAAGAAGGACTTTGGCGGGTGCCACTTCTATGTGCTCCTCTCCAAGTGCCGCTGTTACCCCGCTATTTTGGACTGCGTGCTGGATTTGGGCGGGCTCTGCCGCAATCTCTGCCCCTGCAACTATGCCCTCTGCGGCAAAAAATGCCACGGGGCACAGCCTCCCCATCCCGACCCGGGTGAGGGCTGCGGCAAGGTGCTGGAATCCATCGCCTACATGGAGGCGGCTCTGGCCCACATTCTCAACGCCGAGGGCGAAAAACTGCAAAAAATCATCGCCGATTCTGACGACGTCTGCGAAATTTTAGAGGCCAACGCCTCGGTGCAAAAAACCATGGAGCGGGCCACCCATCTGGAAATGCTCCTCTGCAACAAGCTGGAAACCCTGTCCGGCTGCTGTGATTTTTCCGGCGAAAAGCCCTGCTGTAAGCCCCCCTGCAGCGACAGGCCCTGCCCTGAAAAGCCTTGCGAAAAGCCCTGTCCCGACCCCTGCCATCAGCCCAAACCCTGCTGCCGCACAAGGGCGGACTCGCCGACTTAGTCGGCGGGCCCGCTCTCCGCTTTTTCCTATTTTTTACAAAAGCGTTCCCTTTTTGTGGGCACTGTGGTACAATTACGAAGTCACATTTTTACTGGGTGCGGTGCACTTGTTTTCCACCATAATTTTCGCTTCCTCTGCCCATATTAAGAGATGGCAAGACACGACTTGCCAAGCTTATTTTGCGGAAGGGAGGAATTTTTTTGAAGAAATCGCGGAAAACCACGCTCTGGGCACTGCTCTTTTCTCTGGCACTGGCACTGGGTGCCGCGCCTGCCGCCTTGGCGGCCCATGAACCTGCGGATAACCCTGCCACCGCCGTATTCGGCGCGACGGCCCCGCCGGTGCGGATGGTGATTCCCATGGGGCGGACGGTGGGCATCAAGCTTTTTTCCGACGGCGTATTGGTGGTGGGTCTTTCCGAAATTCCCACCGGGGACGGCTCCTGCGCCCCGGCAAAGGACTGCGGTCTGAAGGAGGGCGACATCATCACCCACATGAACCGCAGCGAGGTGGACACCATCGAGGAGGTGCAGTCCCTGCTGAAAAAACAGGGCGGACAGCCTATGAGCGTCCGCGCCATGCGAGGGGACAAGACCATGCAGGTGACTATCAAGCCCGCCAAGGCCGCTGACGGCAGCTATAAGCTGGGCGCGTGGATTCGGGACTCTATGGCGGGCATCGGCACCATGACCTTCTATGACCCCGCCAGCGGCCTTTTTGGCGCGTTGGGCCACGGCATCAGTGACGTGGACACCGGCAAGCTCATGCCCCTGCAGTCCGGCGGTATTATGCACTCCTCCGTCACCGATGTGAAACGGGGCGCGTCCGGGGCACCCGGCGAACTCCACGGCGCGTTTCGCGTCCAGACCGATTTGGGCTCTCTCTACGCCAACACCGACAGCGGTGTGTTCGGCACCTTAAAAAACAGCTCAGATTTTCAGCTGGGCGATGCCCTGCCCATCGCACAGCGGCGGGAAGTCTCTCTGGGACATGCCACTATTCTATCCAATATTCAGGGTGAAACCGTGGCGGAATACGATGTGGAGCTCACCAAAATTTTCCCCAACTCCAAAAGCGACACCCGAGATTTGATGATTCGCGTCACCGACCCCCGACTTTTGGAGACCACCGGCGGCATCGTCCAGGGCATGAGCGGCAGCCCGATTTTGCAAAACGGCAGACTGGTGGGCGCGGTGACCCATGTGCTGGTGAACGACCCCACCTCCGGCTACGGGATTCTGGTCTGCGATATGCTGGAACGGGCGGGAACCGCTTAATACCAAAGGATTCGACAGATGTGGCAAAGATTGTCGAGCGAAATTTACCATAAATTGGAATAAAAGGCTTGCGCTTGCTGTCTGATTATGGTAAATTGTAGTTACCGGTCAAGGATGCGGTTTGGCTACCGCATTTTTCGTCTTTGCCAGACGACTATATGGGCAGGATTCTGCCGAAAGGGATGGTCACAGTGGAGCAGAAAAAACGAATTTTGATGGCGGATGCAGGGGAAGAATTTCGCCGTATGTTTGCAGACACCATTTTGAATGAGGGCGATTTGGAGCTGGTGGGTGAAACCGGGGACGGCCCGGAGCTCATCCGCCTCGCCAAAGAGTTACAGCCGGACATGATTGTCATGGACATGGTGTTAGGGCGCATGGACGGGCTGGAGGTACTGGGGGGACTGAAAAGCGGCGAGAATCCCTACAACGGGAAAATTTTGGTGCTCTCCGGGTTCATCAGAGGCAGTCTGGCCGACCACGCCGCCGGCGCGGGAGCGGACTACTTCATGCTCAAGCCCTGCAGTCTGGTAACGGTTTTGGAGCGGGTGCGGAATCTCACCGAAACGGCGACTAGCGTCGCAATACGGACCCAAAACGGCAATTCCAACGAGGAGTCCCTAGAGATGGCAGTCACCGCCATCATCCACGACATCGGCGTACCCGCCCACATCAAGGGCTACCAGTATCTGCGGGTGGCTATCAGTTTGGCTGTGGACGACATGGAGATTATTAACGCCGTCACCAAAGTGCTCTACCCCACTGTGGCAAAAAAATTCGGCACCACGCCCTCACGGGTGGAACGGGCCATCCGCCACGCCATTGAGGTGGCGTGGGACAGAGGCGATTTGGAGACTTTGCAGAAGTATTTTGGCTACACCGTCTCCAACGCAAAGGGCAAGCCCACCAACAGCGAATTTATCGCCATGATTGCCGACCGGCTGCAACTCCAGCGGAAAGCGAAATAAGCCCTATGCGCCGGAGGGAATTTCCCCTCCGGCGCATTTTTCTTGCGTATTGCGCCCTCCTTTGCTATAATAAAAACCATACAGACAGAGCGAGGAGAAACAACATGACAATCAACTTTCGCCCCAAAGGGGTTTGTTCGCAGAAAATGGAAATTCAGGTGGAGGACGACAAGATTGTCTCCCTGAAAATTCTCGGCGGCTGCCACGGCAATCTTCAGGGCATTTCCGCCTTGGTAAAGGGCATGGACGTAGACGAGGTTATCGCAAAGCTGGGGGGCATCCGCTGCGGCATGAAACCCACCTCCTGCCCGGACCAACTGGCAAAGGCCCTGCGAGAGCATCGGGATGCAGAAAAAAACGACGATTGAGCAAAAGCTCAATCGTCGCTCTTTTTTACTTTTTTAGTAGCTGACACCCTGCCAGATCATGGCATCTGCCACCTTGAGGAACCCGGCGATGTTGGCACCCGCCACCAGATTGCCGGGCATACCGTACTCGGCGGCGGCATCGGCGGCGTTGTGGTAGATGTTTTTCATAATATTGTGCAGCCGCTCATCCACCTCTTCAAAGCTCCAGGAGAGGCGCATGGAGTTCTGGGTCATCTCCAGGCCGGAGGTGGCGACACCGCCGGCGTTGGAGGCCTTGGCGGGGGCAAACAGCAGGCCCTTTTCTTGGAAATGGAGGACGGCATCGGGGGTGCAGGGCATATTGGCACCCTCGGCCACCACGGTGCAGCCGTTGGCGGTGAGGGCCTTGGCACCCGCTAAATCCAGCTCGTTCTGGGTGGCACAGGGGAGGGCGATGTCACAGGGAACCGTCCAAATTTCACGGCAGTTGGGGACGTATTTGGCGGTGGGTACCTTGTCCACATAGGTGGAAATGCGGGCGCGCTGGACTTCCTTAATCTCCTGAATCACCTTGAAGTCGATGCCGTTTTCATCGTAAATGTAGCCGTTGGAGTCGCTCATTGCCACCACCTTGCCGCCAAATTCTGTGGCCTTTTGGTTGGCGTAGGTTGCCACGTTGCCACTGCCGGAGACAATGACCCGCTTGCCCTCAAAGCTCTTGCCGTTGGCGCGCATCATCTCGTCGGCGAAGTAACACAGGCCGTAGCCGGTGGCCTCCTTGCGGGCCAGAGAGCCGCCGGAGGTGAGGCCCTTGCCGGTGAGAACGCCGGTAAACTCGTTGCGGATGCGCTTATACTGGCCGAACAGATAGCCGATTTCACGGCTGCCTACGCCGATATCGCCGGCGGGCACGTCGGTGTCCGGGCCGATGTGCCGCTGCAGCTCCGTCATAAAGCTCTGGCAGAAACGCATGACCTCGCCGCTGGTTTTGCCCTTGGGGTCGAAGTCGCTGCCGCCCTTGCCGCCGCCCATGGGGAGGCCGGTGAGGCTATTTTTGAAGGTCTGCTCAAAGCCCAAAAATTTAATGATGGAGAGGTTCACGCTGGGATGGAACCGCAGGCCGCCCTTGGAGGGGCCGATGGCGGTGGAGAACTGGACACGGTAGCCACGATTGACCTGCACCACGCCGGCGTTATCCACCCAGGACACCCGGAACATCAGGCTCCGCTCCGGCTCCACCATCCGCTGAATCACGCCGGAACGGATAAAGTCCGGCCGCTGCTCCACCACGGGCTGGAGGGATTCCAGTACCTCGCCCACCGCTTGGATAAATTCCGGCTCCTGACTGTTTTTTGCCACTGTCTCATCGTAGACACCCTGTAAATACGCATTGCGGAAGGTCATGGTAAATTCCCCTTTTCAGTGCGCCCGTGTACGGGCGGTTTTCATGGGTACATTATATGTGATTTTTTTCGATTTTGCAAGAGAAAATTTTTAACTTGCAAAATTTGCAGGAAAAGCTGCTTATTTTCCCGCTGTTTTGCAATAATGTGGCGGAATCTGTGCAGAAAAAGACCCCGCCGTGCTGACGCACGGCGGGGTCTGATTGTTTTTTGCTGCTTACTTTCGGGCTGTCACCAAATCGTAGGTGTCGATGGCAATCATCAGCTCCTCGTTGGTGGGGATGACCAGGGTTTTCACGGTGGCATCGGCGGCAGAAATGTCCATCTCTTTGCCGTGAACCTTGTTCTTA
Organism: Oscillospiraceae bacterium; assembly: GCA_036647315.1. Taxonomy (GTDB): domain Bacteria; phylum Bacillota; class Clostridia; order Oscillospirales; family Oscillospiraceae; genus JAVXKN01. Next base: position 18,766 of record JAVXKN010000006.1, read on the forward strand.
TCCGCGTCCAGCTTGATGCCCATAAAGCCCAAATCGGCGCAGATTTCAGCGCGCATTTCCGCACCGTTTTCGCCAACCCCGGCGGTGAAGATCACGGCATCTACCCCGCCCATGGCGGCGGCGGCGGAGCCGATGCGCTTGGTGACCTTATAGGCGAAGAGGTCGATCGCCAGCTGTGCCCGCTCGTTGCCCTGAGCGGCGGCTACGTCCAAATCGCGGAAGTCGGAGGACACGCCGGAGATGCCCAGCACGCCGGACTTCTTGTTCATGGCCTCGTTTACTTCGTCGATGGTCATGTTGCGGGCCTTCATGATGTACTCCACGATGGAGGGGTCGATGGCACCGCAGCGGGTGCCCATGGGCAGGCCGTCCAGGGGGGTGAAGCCCATGGAGGTCTCCACGCTCCTACCGTACTTGATGGCGGTGACGGAGGAGCCGTTGCCCAGATGGCAGGAGATGAGCTTCAGGCTGCCCAAAGGCTTGCCCATCATGTTGGCGGCGCGCTGGGAGACATATTTATGGCTGGTGCCGTGGAAACCGTAGCGGCGAACCTTGTCCTCCTCATAATACTCATAGGGCAGGGCATAGATATAGCTGCGGGGGGGCATGGTCTGGTGGAAGGCGGTGTCGAACACAGCCACCATGGGGGTTTTGGGCATGAGGGCCTGGCAGGCCTTGATGCCGGTGATGTTGGCGGGGTTGTGCAAGGGGGCAAGGGGGATGCAGTCGGTGAGGGCCTGCATGACAGCGTCGTCAATGATGACGGAGCAGGCGAACTTCTCGCCGCCGTGAACCACCCGGTGGCCCACTGCGCCGATTTCGTCGGGGCTCTCAATCACGCCGTACTCCTTGGAGACCAGCATGTCCAGCACAGCCTTGATGGCCTCGGCGTGGGTGGGCATTGCCAAATCTTCATCGAAAACGGGTTTGCCGTTCTTGGGGGTGTGCTTCAGGTGCCCGCCGATGCCGATGCGCTCGCAGAGACCCTTTGCAAGAATGTCGTGGCTGGCAGAATCCAGAAGCTGATACTTCAGGGAGGAACTGCCGGCATTGATGACCAAAATATTCATAAAATCCATTCTCTCCTTTTATAATGCTTGCTTATTGAGTGGGTTCACGCTAAAATACAGTTATAGTATAAACTATTATCGGGAAAAGAACAACTCTTTTTCCCGGTTTTTTGCGAAATGGAGGTGGAAAAAATGGAGGTCGTGGGCATTGTAGCGGAATATAACCCCTTCCACGGGGGGCACCGATGGCAAATCGCGCAAATTCGGCAAAAGCTGGGCCCCTGCGCCGTGGTCTGCTGTATGAGCGGCAACTGGGTCCAGCGGGGGGAGTGCGCCGTCACAGACAAGTGGACGCGCGCCAAAATGGCCCTTGAAGGGGGCGCGGATTTGGTCCTCGACCTGCCCACCCCTTGGGCGGTTTCCTCCGCCGAGGCCTTCGCCCGGGGGGCTGTTTCCGCCCTGACCGCCGCCGGCATCACCACGTTGTGCTTTAGTAGCGAACTGGGGGATTTAGTGCCCCTGCAACAGGCGGCGGCGGTGCTGGATGGGGCGGATTTCCCCGCCGCTCTGCGGGCGCAGCTGGAAACGGGTCTCCCCTTCCCTGTGGCGCGGCAACGGGCGGCAGAGCAGCTTTTGGGTGGCAACGCCGACTTTTTATCCCGCCCCAACAACATTCTTGCCATTGAATATCTGCGGGCACTGCCCCCGGACATCACCCCCCTCACCTTACAGCGGCAAGGGGCAGACCACGACGACCACACCCCGGGGGACTTCCCCTCCGCCTCGGCGTTGCGGACAGTTTTGCGCCGGGAGGACGGCGGTGCGGACAGCGGTTTTCCCGGGGAAATTGCCACGATGAACCGCTGTGAGCGGGCGATTTTAGCCAAACTGCGGGGCATGACGGCGGCGGACTTTTTGGAGATTCCCGACTGCGACAGGGAGCTGGCGGGACGACTGGTGACGGCGGCGGCAGGTGCCACGTCCTTAGAGACCCTCTACGACCTTGCCAAAACCAAACGGTACACCCACGCCCGGGTACGGCGGGCGGTTTTGTGGGCCTATCTGGGGCTTACCGCCGCTGACAGGCCGGAGGCTGTCCCCTATCTGCGGGTGCTGGGGATGGACGAAATCGGGCAGGCACTGCTAAAAAGTCTCAAAAAGACCTGTCCCCTCCCCCTCATCACCAAACCCGCCCAATATGGGGAGCTGCTGGCGATGGAGGGTAGCTGCACCGACCTTTTTGGTCTCTGCTTTGCAAACATTTTGCCCGCCGGGCGGGAATTCACGGAAAACCCGGTGGTTTGGCACAACACTTCACCCAGATAGAGAGCAAAAAAGGTCGGCGGAATGACAATTCCGCCGACCTTTTTGATGTTATTGTTCAGGGCCAACCACTGTGAAACGGTTATCATCGCTGGGTGAGATGGTATTCTGGGTGATAACCTCCTCCAGCAAATCGGGGATGTATATGCCGGTGTCCTCCGCAGTCTCTACGGCATCCTCCGGGACGGAGTGATCCATGACGGCGACGGAGTAGCGTTTGGCGGGGTCGATGGCGTTTCCATCGGCATCCGTGATGCTCTTAATGCGGGAGCCGGGCTGGGCGGTGGGGTCAAACTCCATCTGAAGCCCGGAAAAATAGTAGAACCAGCCTGTATGTTGGTTATCCACCGGGATAGCGTACTCTAAGGTGCGGCGGAGGTTCTCACCGGTCATGGTGACTTTGCAGAGGGTCATGGTTTCGTTTTTCCGCAGGTCGGGTAGGATGCGGAAAATGTCGCCTGCCGTCAGTGGACCCTCGTAGAGTTTCGCGCCTATGCCCTTGCCGTTGGTTTGGCCGTCCTTGCCGTTATCCAAAAACAGGGCAATTTCACAGCCACTTTTGGCCCGCATGGCATCGGTGACAAAGTTACCTGTCTCAATCTGGGTAAAGTCTTTGGCGGCATTTCCCAGCACCAACACGGAGGCGGAAACCGCCGGGGTTTTGTTTTGGGTCTCCACCATCTCCGCCACCTGGTCGCCGGTGAGGGTGCCCGCTACCATTCCTGCAAGGCCTTTCCGCAGCGCACCTTGGGCGTTTTTCAGAGTTGGAAATATCGTGCAGCGGCCCGCTTCCAACGCGGGAACCAAATCTTCGATTTCCGGCACATCGGGGGGCGGCACGCCCATGAGACTGGAATACATGGCACCGGTGTCCCCCATCAGTGCCTGCTGGCCCTCCGGGGTGCTGATATAGTCCAGCAGCTGGAGCACCAGTTCATATTTTGCTTTGTTCTGAGACTCCTCCAGATGCCGGTTGGCACCGATGTAGCACACGGGGTAAAGTCGGGCCCAATCGCCATTTTCACCGGGGTTGAAGAAGGGCATCAGTCCGAATTCATCGGTG